>NZ_WHNU01000065.1:0-38997 GCF_009362305.1 Burkholderia sp. BE17 | reverse complement strand
GTTCACGCAAAGTGCGAAAGTAAACGCGATCCGCCGACAGTTTACAAGCGCTGCGCTATCTCATTGAATGTAAACGCTTCTTTCCGGCCTCGGCAACCGGGGCTCGAAGATATGTATAAGACGATGGGCTTAAGGTCTTCGATCTTCACGATCTTCGGCCACCGCGACAAGGCAGTGTCGATAGCCGAAACCGAAGCAAGATTACCGATTGGATGACACGCTGCCCGGAAGATCGCGCTCACCGTGTACGCGCACGAGAGCAGCCCTGGAAATTGCAGACCGACATAGCTCGCTCGCGTGGCCACGGTCCAACGCTGCATGCCGTAAAGAGAACCGTCCTGCTGCACGGCGCCAAGTGAGGCAATCGCAGCCTGCGTCAAGCGCTGTGCAAGCGGCTGTCCGCATTGCATGGGCGACATCTCACTGCTCGTCGCGTATGTGCTGCCACCTGCCAAGACCTGCGCCGCCAAGGCTGCCACACAGAGGCGCTTTACCACTGTCGATCGATTGCCTGGCATCACCATCATTTCAAAAGTGTTTTTCGTTATGCAGACATTGCTATATTTCGAGTTCATGTGTCTGGATATTTTTCCGTAATGACTCGACCTGCTACGACATTCGTCCACCGATTGTCGTCGGTGCGTCAGGGCCTTTCTGGTCTGAGCGCGCCACGTAGTTGCACATATGACCGTGCTTCAGCTTGTAACGCATCGTACGGTTTTGACATTTCAGCGAGAATTTCGGCTTGCGCGTCCTTACAGCCCTGCTCGTCACAATGTGTCGGCTCCATCTTCGTCAAGACAGATTTGCCGTCGTGAAAGTACTGATCCCAGTGAATGGTGTTCATGTCTTCCACCGTGGCTGCCTGCGTGTCGTAGTAAATGTCGCCGGAATAGCCGACGAGTTCATCGTTGAAAAAAGTCCATCTCTCAGTCCGGATTGGCAGCACGTTGTACGCCGGGTGTGCGTTATCGCCGCGCACGCGCATCGACAGTTGCAGGAGCGGACCGAATTCAGTCAAGTCCGCATACGCGCCCTCGCTACTGCGACGGAACCAGCGCGTCATGCCTTCGGAGACAGGAAGAGGGCCACCGAGTCGGGCCGCATCATGAACGCCTTCGAGATCGATCTTGACCTGTGCGGCGGCGATTCTGCTTGGTGGCAGATGGCCGTGTGCAGCGCCGGCTTGACTGCCAAAGTCTTCGCCCACTAGCGGGCAAGTGTCGTGCATCAGACGCTCCAATGACATCCGTTTCGAATCGGTACTGAGTTGAACCACGACCGGGATTCGGATCTCCGGAAAACCCGATGGTGTTGAGAGGAACAGGCAGTCCTGATCGTCGCCTCGCGTCTGCGACGGGTCGTAATCCTCAAAATGGACCAGGTATTCGAACGCCGGGTCGGGCGGATCGCGATCAAGAGCGGAGGGCGTCGCCGTAATCTTCTTGACGAGCGAGCGATAGCTTGGCTGTTGGTAGAGCGTATTGGCAGGCACTTCCAAATAGAGACCCGAGAGCACATATCCGCCCTCAAGAGCCGCAGGCATTTCGACGCTAAAGGCGCGTGGCGCGCCGGGATTTGCGTCTGCCGCGATCCTGGTCGGTAATGCCCGGTTCTGTTCCGTTGAATCTTCGCTCCAGTGCGGTGCGGGCCAGCAGCCAACGCCGACTTCGCAGCCGAGCAGATGAAACGAATGGGTTGTGTGGGTATAAGTTGCAATAACCTTGGTACGTGTCGACAGACTGCTCAGTACTTCGGCATTCTCCTTGGTTGTGAGAAACGGCGCATAGAGGTCGCGAATGCCGAACGTGATGCGAACATTTTTGGACGGGGGGGTGACCTGATGGGGTTTTGTCAGGAACATCAGGCCCGCCAACATGGCAGCGATCGCGAGCACCGCAACGTGGCCACCCATGATTCGTTGACGGAGGGTATGGATGAGTGACATATAAGTGATTTTATTGTCGGAACAGGCCGGGCTCCGGCTGGTCCATTTCCTGGGGGGCACGTCACGCGTTCCTGCAATCGCACGATGAACCACCGCGACAAATAAAAGTGCCGATTGATCCGTCAGGACGTGCCGGCTCCGACTTGCACAGTTATCTAACTACTCAGAGCAGAGCCTAACGTCGCCGCGTCATTGAACGAGATTGGCCAATGCGTGCGTTATGTGATTGCGGCGACAGCAATCACGATTGCGCCACATCTGTCCTTGTGTTGTCGCGACGAAACGGAAAGCGCTGCTGCTTGATGAAGCCGTCAGGTACGTAGTCACCCACCACGCCATACTTTTCTGGAAACGCGCGCTTCGATTTCACGGTAGTGCCGAATATGTAATCGATGAACGAGAAGTGGGCAGCGTAGTTCTTGTCAATCGCCTCGTCTTCCGAAGAGTGATGCCAGTGATGGAAGTCGGGTGTCACGAAGATGTATCGGAGCGGTCCCCACGGCAGATGTACATTGGCATGATTGAATACGGCCTGGAAGCCGACGATGATGATGTAGAGGTCGACCACCGTCTTGTCGAATCCAAGCGCGAACAACGGACCCAGCACGGCCACGCGTGTGACGACCAACTCAAGAATGTGCTGACGGGACCCGGCCAGCCAGTCCATCGTCTTGACGCTGTGGTGCACGGCATGAAAGCGCCACAGGAATGGCACCTCGTGATATGCGCGGTGCGTGACGTACTCCATCAGGTCTGCCACCAGCATGCAGAGCAGCAACTGCGGGAGGAACCAGATGTGCTGCACCATCTGCTGGAATTCGGCATTGACCATCCAGCCGAACACGTGATGAATCAAAAAATTTACCACCAGCAGTACCAGGCCGACGATGAAGTGGTTGACGGCAAAATGCGCCATATCGGTTTGCCATTCGGCGCGGAAGACCGGTTGATTGCGATAGAGCGGGAATGCCTTCTCGAGCAGGATGAAGATCGTGGTCGAACCCAGCAGATCGAGAATGAACCAGTCGAGTCCGATGTACGGCGTGTGGTCGGGGAAATCACCCACCGACACACGCGAGCCGCCTAGCGTCACCGCAGCCAGTACCAGGACAAAGGCAAGTCCATTAAGCCGCCGCCGGTTACCCAGCACGATACTGGCGAGAGCCAGGCCGCCCGAGACGATCAATGCCGCGAAGAGAAGGGTTCGCATCGTGTCGACGGAATAAACGTGGCGCAGCTCCGGCGTCGTGAGGTATTGAGGAAAATGAAATGCCAGTACGCCCAGCAGGCAAAGGAAGGCCAACACCAATGCAAGAATGGTCGCGATCAGCCCCTGGCCCCATCTCAGTGCGCCGCTGGTGCGAGCGAGCTTGGAGGCGTCATGTACGGTTTGGGCCGCGAAGTGCTGTGATGTTGTCCCTTTTCTACGACTCTCGCCGTCTTGCGGCGTATGGCTGGAATTCATGTTCGTAATCGGAGAAGTTCAAGGTTGAAGGGTGAATAGGCTTGGCTTGCTGAGCGACATTAGCGCTCAGCCACCGTGTCAGGAGCTTAGTCGGGACCGCTTGGATGATCTTGAAGATCTGTCTGCCGCCGAATTGTTCGGCGCGCCTCGTGCTAGTTTCGAAGTGCTGGTTGTCACGGAGCGTCGGTCAAGTCCGGGTGCGTCCGGGGTTCGAGCTGTATGTGAATTCACAGTGAGTGGTTTCATGGCGGCCGACGCAAATGCGGCGATCGGGTCGCTGTCCGTCGGTCCGACGCGACTGCGGGCATGGCTCCCGCCTTCGGTCGCCGCGCCGGTTTTACGGCCCGACCCATGGGCGGTGTTGCTCGTTCGGGTTGTGGCTGACGCATGCTGTTGCGCTTCGTGCTGCAGTGCCGTCTCGCTCATCCATTGTTCGCGATACTCTGCGCACGCGGCGCCGTCGCACAGGAGGAGCATCGAGGTCGCGACGATTAGCAAAGCCGCGGTCGTGAAGGTTCGCTGTGTCATCGTTACGTTCAGTGGCGGACCGGAACAGCAGTGGCTGTGTGAACCAATATCGCATCGAGACACGCCCAGGTGGCGAACACCGACACGAGGATCGCTGCGATCGATGCGCGCAGCAGCCAGCGCGGCGCTGTCTGGCGTGTTTCTTTCTCAACCGGCTCGAGCGTGCGTTGCCAGGCGACTCGCTTTAGCTCGCCAATGCCTGCCGAATAGTGTTGGTCGCTCATGTTTCTGTCTTCCGTCTCGTCGTATACGTTTGTCGTGCAGCGTTTTCAAGACGCATCGGCATCTTCCCACTGTGCAAGAAGATCCGCGGGAATCGCCTTGACGATGTCGGCATAGCGTTTGCCGACGAACTGTTCGGCGCGCCTGAGCAACACCGGAATCGGACTGCTCGGTTCGTGGGCTTCGAACCACGCGCGGGCCGTGCGGATCAACGCAAGCGCCGCCTGGCGGTCAGCCGGCGCAGAGCCGGATTGCATCGTCGTGGTGTCGGGAACGCCAACAGGTGCGGTATTCGCCGGTTCGGGCGTGGCTATCGCTTCGTGTTCGCCGACCTCGTCCGTGACGGGAGCCGCTTCGGTGGATTGCACATCGGGTTCGGCTGCAGCCGGCGACGCAGGCGCGCCTAACCTGCTGAGCAGCCGTGTCACCGGCGACAGGTCTGGCTGGTACGCTTCAACATGACGGGTGCACCAGTCATCGATCGCGGCAAGATTCGCGATTGCCTCGTCGAAGCCCGCCATGACGGTAGGTTGGTGCGTGCGAAGGTCGTGAAGCTGCTGCGCGACAGAATCCGGCGCGAGCGCATCGGCCGGTCTCGGATGTGCAAACGCGCGCTCGACGTCGCGGACCTGCAGGCGCGTCACGGTCGATTTCGTGAGCACCATTTCCCGCACGTCGGCGAGCAGTCCCTCGGGATCGGCGAGCGCCTGCAGTGCATTCATCCGCATTTCGAGTGCAGCGCTGCGTTCTCCGACGACGTCGGGCTGTGGATGAACGCTGTCTGCAAACGTGTCCAGCCAGGCGGTGAGGAGCCCCGTGCCTTCCGCGAGACCTGACGCGCCAGCCAGTCGAGTGCGGCAACGGGTATAAAGCACGGCGACACGGACGTCCTTGGTGCGCATCATCAGTCGGCGGCAATCGCGCTCGACTTCACTCCAGCTGACGGGATCGGGTGTGCCGACGAATGCGCCGTACTGCGCGTCCTGTCTGGGCGCCGCGTTCGCGAAGAGCACGACGAAATCGTGGTCGTATTCGAGGTCCGGGCCGCACGGTGCGACGTCGCTCACAGGCGCAAGCCAGTCATGATGGGGCGCGCGCCCGGCAGGGGCTTTGTCGGAGTCTGCCCGCTGAACGGATGGTTTCTTGCTCATGGTCGATTTTCAGATTCAGTGGCGCGGCGATTGAAGTACCGAACGTAGCGCTCAGGCTCGAAGCGCATGCCGGTGATCGGTTTGTGGGGGCTCGGGCGGCCTAGCCATCCCGACCAGCCCATGCGCTGCTGACCGCCCATCACGGCCGGCGGCGCGCTCTCGGGCCGGATGCGCAGTTCGAGTTCCCATTCCAGTTCATGGCCGACGAACGCCCGCACCCATTCCACGAGCCGCGGCAGATCTTCGCCCTGGGGCGTGAAGCGCAGATAGGCGTCGAGATCCACCGGCCCGATGACGATACGAAACCGGTGCTGGCGATCTGGCGCGACGCGGCCGAGCATGGCGCCGTGCCCCATCGTCGCGGCCGGCCCCGGTCGGCCCATGCGTCCCTGATCGGCGGGATCGATCTCGATCCAGTGAAACACGTTCTCCTCGATCACAACTGGCACGCCGAAGTAGTGTTCGAGCGTTGCGCGAAGTCCATCCGGATTGCGCGATTCGCGCACGAGGTGCGCGGAGGCTGCGAGACGCGCATGCGAGGGCAGCGGGCGTTGCTGGATTTCGTTGACGTCCTGGCCAGCCAGGCTCGCGATGTAGAACGAAAACCGCTCGTCGTCCTTGCGGTCAAGTCCCGCCGCGGCTTGGCCCGATGCCCAGGCCCGATAGAACAGCGTGAAGAAGCGGTGATGGAAGATGTCGAAGAAGTCGACGGTCGTCATATCGCGCCGGCTGTCCTCGCGATCCTTCGCTATCTCGGTGACATGGATCGGCAGCGGTCCGTTGGGGCCGAGCATGCCAAGACCGAAGAGCCGCACCTTCAGCCGTCCGCCGGATTCCTGAACGCTTGCAACTTCACGCGGCGCGAAGGCGAGACTCGGTTGCTGTCCGAGACGGAACGGCTCCGCTTGAGGCCGGCGCGCCGTGCCGACGGGATCGATCGTTGCGTTCGCACCGATGCGCCGCAGCAGCGACAGGAACCCGAATCGCCACGGCTCGGCCTGCAGGCGTTCGAGCAGTTCCGGCGAGAGCGTGCTGTCGCGCATCAGCGCGGGCAGGGTGGCACTCTTCATCAGAGGACTCCGCGCGTACCGGTGCGCACGGGCCACCGCGCGATCCGGCCACGCTGCATCGAGTGCAGCTCGGTTTGCGTAAAACTGTTGATCGACACGTGCCGCGCCAGCCAGTGTTCGAGAATGACGCCCAACAGATACGGACTCACGCCGGAGAAACCCGCTTCATCGACCGTCAATGCGCATTCGATGCCGCGACCGAACGTCATCGGGCCGGTACCTGGAAGCTTGCGCGTCACGGGGCGCGTTTGTACGCCGACGAGGCTCTCGACCTGCCGCAGGTGCCCGGTGTCCTCGTCCGGGAGGTACAGGCGTAACAGATCGCGCAGGCCCTGTCCACCTTCACGGTGATCGAGATCCTCGAACGGCAGGTAGTTGAAGTTGAGCTGACGGATCAGACGCCAGGCCATCTCGCGTTCGGCAAACGGCGCTTTGGGTGAGCTCGGCGCGCGAATGAGCCCGATGCTCTCGACCGGCGCGGATTGCGCAGTCTCGAGGTCTCGTACGCCATCGCGCGGCACGAGCGTGGCGAGATCCCGGTTCGTGAGCAGTGCATCGACCGACAGGAAGCGGATGGCCTCGCCATACGGCGCCTCGTTCTGGTCGACGAGGGAGAGGAACACTTCGCTTCCGACATAGGGCGTGCGCGTACCGTAACGGCGTGCCGAGTTGGACACGAGTCGCCGCTCGCGCCGCGTCGAGAAGTAGCGTCCGTGATTGCCTTCGTCGTTGTTCAGCGTCTGGTAGAGCGGGCGGAATTCCAGTTCGGTCGACGTGATTGCCACCTGTCCATACACTTTCCCGATGGAGAACACCTCATAGTCGAGCGGTGCGAGCCTCGCCGGCACCAGATGGAATTCGGTCTCGCGCGGCGAGATTTCGACCTTGTCGGTGTGCTTCTTGAAGAGATTGATGACGGGTGTGCAGAAGAGCGCGAAGCGCGACGCATCGACGAGGTTCGCGAGCTGGCCTGGCGCGCGATCGAGCAGCACGACGATTTCGACCTCGCGGCCATCCACGCGGGACAGACCTTCTGCGAGACCGTTGAGCGCGAAGAACCAGAACCGTTCGGGACACGCGAAATACTCGTGCAGCAGGTTGTGCCCATGGAATTTCGTCCAGGTGAGCGGCAACAGGTTCTGATCGGTACGCAAGCCTTCGTGTTCCACCGCGTTGCGGGTGACGGCTGCGGGCGGCCGACCCGATGCGCCGAATTGGCCAGGCGCGGCGATCACGGATGCGACGCCCGCGACATGCAGGAGCTCGAAGAGGTGCGAGGCAACCTGTTCGTCGCCAGCGAGATAGACGGGCAGCCGGTCCAGGCCCTTCAGGTCGGACACACGCACGTCGCCCGTGGTGGCAAGCCTGAGCCGCAGCGCGCCGCGCACCTGCGTGCCCGCCGGTACGTAACGGTCCAGCGCCGGAATGTCGGGCGGAATGCCCGTCAGGCGAGCCTCGGTGATCGTGAGCGGCCAGAGTGTGACGTCCTGCCCGCTGGTGAACTGGCATGCGGTTTTTTCCCCATCGGGCACCCGTGCGGTGAACGACGTGCCGCGTGCGACGCGATAGCCTTCGACGAGATTGCCTTCGGTCCGGCCCGGATAGAGGCGCGCGACCGCGATCGACGGCGTGGGCGCCACGTAGTTCGGGTAGATCACTTCCAGCAGCCGGCCCGTGAAGCGCGGGAATTCCGCGTCGAGCTTGATCTGCATGCGCGCGGCCATGAAGCAGAACGACTCGATCAGGCGCTCGACGTAAGGGTCCGCCACTTCGCCCGCCTGCATGCCCAGACGCCGCGCGATCTTCGGGTGCGCCTGTCCGAACTCGGCAGCGAGCTCGCGCATGTAGAGCAGTTCCTGGTTGTAGTAGTCGAGCAGTCGCGGGTCCATCGGATCGATCTCGTTGTAGTCGTTGTGCCGTGCGGCGTTCAGCTGTTACGCACGCCGGTGATCTGGATCTCGCTCGTTTCGAGATCGAGCGAGCTCTGCACCATGAATTCGAGCGGATACGGGTCCATGTGCACGAGGCCCCGTACCTCGAACGCAAGGACGTTGTGATGTTCGCCGGCGTCGGTCGTCCGGCTCGGCGACACCACCAGCGAATCGGGGATCAGCCGCGGCTCGAAATCGGTGATGGCCTGGCGGATCATCCGCTCGATGTCGTTCCACTGGCGCGACGCGAGGAAGGTGCCCGAGAGCGGCGGTACACCAAAGTTGACCGTCGAAGCGGCTGCATGCGGATAGCGCGCGCGATCGATCTGGTCTTCGATGCTGGTCGTGTTGAGCAGGTACGCCAGGTCGCGCTGCACGATGTCGCGCATCTGTCTGCGCGTGACGGTGTATTCCTCGGGGGCCTCCACCTGACGGTGCGGTGCGTCGTCGCGCAGCCGGTCGAGCAGGGTTGGCATCAGGTGCGCACTGGCCCTTCGTGGCGTCCGTGAGGCCAGCACGTCTGCGGGAGAAGAAGGCTTCCTGCGCTCAGTCATTGACCGGTTCCCCGGCGGTGGCGCCGTCCACAGTCGTCGACCCATGCGGCGTGCCGAACGTTGTGTCGGCCAGCTCGAACAGCCCGAAGTCGCCCTGTTCGGTCGTCCAGGTTTTCTGTCCGAGTGCGATGACGGCGGTACGCCCCGACTCATGCCACACTGTTTCATGGCCGAGACGCAGCGAATCGTTCGCCGCATCGGAACCGGGGTAACGTGCGGGCATGAAGCCGCGCACGACGCTGCCGTCGGTCAGCGTCAGCACACAGGGCGCCCAGACAAGATCGATCAGATTCGTGGGCGGCGACACACGCCACGCGGCCAGATCGGCGAACGGCACCCAGCGATAGTGTCCCGCCGTGATGAACTCGCATACAGGACCGAAACGCGAGTCGCTGTCCGCAATCCATCCTGCGACACCGCGCGGCGTGCGGGCGGCAACGAGTGGCGCCCCATCCAGCGCGCTTTCACGCGCGTCGTCGGCGGCCTCGCTTTGCCCATCCGCCGCGAGCCGCAACGCGCCTACCAGCTCCCTGACCCATGAATCGGGCTCGTGGACGAAGCCTGGGCGTTCCTGTCCGCCGACTACCTTCGCCCGCCAGCGTTCGGCGCGGATCAGGTCGCGAAAAACCTGCGCGGTCTGCAACTGACCCGCATCGAGCTTCGCCCATGTCTGCAACTGCTGCACGGCGCGCGCCCAGTCACCCGTGACGCACATCAACTGGAACAGCGCCCAGCGGTGCGTGGCGGTGGTGGGTTGCGCACGAATGCGCGACTCGATTCTCGCGATCTGTTCAACCAGCGGCGTGTCTTGCGGGCGATGCGTGTGCGGTTCGCCCGCAGCGGTTCGGGTATTCATGCGTCGTTCTCGCGTGTTGGCGCGGTAAGCGGACTGTCGACCGACAGTGCGTGGTGTTCGCGCCGGGTAAGCGCGGGGGGCAGGGCAGGCGCGCGGCGCGCGTCGGCCGCGTGAAATTCCGGTGGGGCGAAGAGCCGCAGCACTTCCGGAACGGACGCCTCTTCGAGCGCGAGGTCGCCTTCCAGCCGGCCGAACACGTCCTCGAGCGTGCGTTCGCCTGACAGCAGGGCTTCGATTGACGCGGATTCGCGATGAGCGTCCTGAGCGTGCCATTCGTCCGGCGCGTCCTGTGTCGCTGCGTGTGCTGACGGCTCGTCCACTTGCGGTGCCCACGAATCGGTGAGCGACGCGTGGGGATCGGTGAGGGCACGCCAGTACTGTGCATGCAGCGCATCGACAAGCGCATCGGCGCTGTCGGCGTCGCCGGTTGGAGCAGAAACCCGGGTGTGTGCGTTCGCCTCGGCGCTGTCCATGCTTCCAATGCCAATCAGGCCGAACACGGCGTCATCGCCAGGTGAACGGTCAGGTGCTTCGCGTGCCGGAAGGTCGGATTCGGGGATGCTGGCCGTGCGTCGCCCGTTCCCGTCGCGCAGCACGGGTTCGGTGTGCGCGACATCCGGTTGGCGTTGGCGCCAGGGCAGGCGGAGGGAGCGCATCGGCGGTGTCCGGTGACAGGAAGCCCGCATTTTAAACACGAGTCGCGGGGACCCGTCTATCCCCGACTGAGTCCATCCGGATTGAGTGTGGAATATCGGAAAATTGAGATAGGGGATTTTGATGGTCAATAAATGTCAGGAAATGTCAAATTTAAAAATAAACAAAGATCAAATCTCATGATAATCAGTGGCTTGCGGGAAAGGTGTAAAAGTTTTTCACATTTAAAATTGAGTTACTCAATGTTATCAACGACTTGACGATTGTAAGATTAATGTATGGTTTGGTGGGTGGTGAATCCGATGGCCGCGGTAGGGTATTGATCGGGGCGTGGTAAGGTGAGATACGATTCGACTCGGATTTTCCGGGGTGCGTAAGTTGACGGCGACGTGTATTCATGAGAATAATGCGCGCCTTGGGAGACCTTTCTCGTTCTCCCGTTTGAAACGCGGCAGTGGACCAATGCCGCAATTGCATCGCCAGTGGGGCGGCGGATCTGCCGTCTGAATAGGACTCCTCACCGCCATGGCGGGCCGGGAACGGGCTGTAGGGAACAACAAGAAGGTACGCATGACGATTTCACGCCAGACGCTGTTCGGCAAGCTCGGGGTTCAGCTTTACCGCGGTATTGAATCGGCGACCAGCTTCTGCAAGCTGCGGGGCAATCCGTACGTTGAGCTCATCCACTGGCTGCATCAGTTGCTTCAGCAACCGGATGGCGACGTGCATCGGATCGTGCGACACGCGGGCATTGACCGCGAAGCACTCGAACGTGACTTCGCCCGCGCGCTGGCGGCCCTGCCGGCTGGCGCGAGTTCGATCAGCGACTTCTCCTGGCACATTGAATCGGCCATCGAGCGCGCGTGGGTGCTTGCCACCCTCAGTTACGGTGACCGCCGTGTGCGCGGCGCATGGCTCGTCGCGGCGCTCGTCACTAATGCCGAGTTACGGCGCGTGCTGCTCTCGATTTCCCCGGCATTTGCCAGGATTCCCGTCGACGGTCTCGATGACGTGCTGCCCGCCTGGATCGACGGCTCGCCCGAGGCGGACGATGCACCGTACGACCGTAGCGATTTCGCGCCCGCCACGCCCGGCGACGCCTCTGGCGCTGTGTCAAATGCCACGAAGGGTGGTTCGCTCGAACAGTACTGTACGGACCTGACCGCGCGCGCTCGCGCTGGCGAGATCGACCCGGTGATCGGCCGCGAACTTGAAATCCGCACGATGATCGACGTGCTGCTGCGCCGCCGGCAGAACAACCCGCTGCTCACGGGGGAAGCCGGTGTCGGCAAGACTGCGGTTGTCGAAGGGCTGGCGCGCGCGATCGCGTCCGGCAACGTGCCGCCGAAGCTCGCCGACGTGCGCCTGCTGAGCCTCGACGTGGGCGCACTGCTTGCCGGCGCCAGCATGAAGGGCGAGTTCGAGGCGCGCCTGAAAGGGCTGCTCGAAGCCGCCGCGAAGTCGCCGGTGCCGGTCATCCTCTTCGTCGACGAAATCCACACGTTGATCGGCGCGGGTGGCCAGGCCGGCACGGGCGATGCCGCCAACCTGCTCAAACCGGCGCTAGCGCGCGGCACGATCCGCACGGTTGGCGCAACCACCTGGTCTGAGTACAAGCGGCACATCGAGAAAGACCCGGCGCTCACGCGCCGCTTTCAGGTCCTGCAGGTCGCGGAGCCGTCCGAGGCAGCTGCGATCGACATGGTGCGCGGTCTGGTGCAAACGTTCTCGTCGCATCACGGCGTCGTGGTGCGTGACGAAGCGATCCGCGCGGCCGTCACACTCTCGCATCGCTATATTCCTTCGCGTCAGTTGCCGGACAAGGCGATCAGCCTGCTCGACACAGCGTGCGCTCGTGTCGCGCTGTCGCAGCATGCTGCGCCGCGTGAACTGGACGACGTGCGTCAGCGTCTTGCCGCTGCGCGTGCGGAGGAAGCGCTGCTCGTGCAGGAAGCCCGAATTGGTCTGGACGCAGACAAGGCATTGATGGGGGTGCGCGCACGTATCGACGTACTCGCTACGGAAGAGGCGGCAATCGAGATCCGCTGGCGCGAACAGGTTGCGGCTGCGCAGGCCTTATTGACGGCGCGCGAAACGGTGACCGGAAATGTCGACGGCACGCCGGAGGATCTGTCAGCGTCAGTCGCGAAGCTGCGCGGGCTCGAGCGCGCACTGATCGACCTGCAGGGAGATGCACCACTGGTCTTTCCGGAGGTCGACGAAGCGATTGTCGCTGAGATCGTGTCAGACTGGACCGGTATTCCCGCGGGGCGCATGGTCACGGACGAGATCGCGGCCGTGCGCAAGCTTCCCGACACGCTCGAAGCGCGCGTGATCGGCCAGACCGACGCACTCCGCCAGATTGGCGAGCGCGTGCAGACCGCGCGCGCGGGCCTGACCGACCCGAAGAAGCCGCTGGGCGTATTTCTGCTCGCCGGTCCCTCTGGCGTCGGCAAGACCGAAACGGCGCTGGCGCTTGCCGAGGCGCTGTACGGTGGCGAGCAGAACCTGATCACGATCAACATGAGCGAGTATCAGGAATCGCACACCGTGTCGGGCCTGAAGGGTGCGCCCCCCGGCTACGTCGGTTACGGCGAAGGGGGCGTGCTGACCGAAGCGGTGCGGCGTCGCCCGTACTCGGTCGTGCTGCTCGACGAAGTCGAGAAAGCCCATCGCGACGTGCACGAGATGTTCTTCCAGGTGTTCGACAAGGGCTACATGGAAGACGGCGATGGCCGCTACATCGATTTCCGCAATACCACCATTCTGCTCACGAGCAACGTCGGCTCCGATCTGACCGCGAGCCTGTGCGCCGATGCGTCTCTCGCGCCGGACGCAGGAGGACTGCGCGAAGCGCTGACGCCCGAATTGCTGAAGGCATTCCCGGCGGCGTTTCTCGGACGCGTGACCGTGGTGCCTTACCGGCCGCTCGCCGACAGCGCGCTCGCGCGCATCGTGCGCCTGCATCTGGACCGTGTCGTGAAGCGCATGGCGGACAGCCACGACATCGCGCTCGCGTACGGCGACGCGGTCGTCGACTACATCGTCGGGCGCTGCCTCGTGCAGGAAACCGGCGCGCGTGTGCTCATCGGCTTCATCGAGCAGCACATCCTGCCGCGCCTGTCGGCCCTCTGGCTCGATGCGTTCACGTCGAAAGCCGCGCTTTCGCACATCGCAATCGGCATTGCCGATTCCGTTGCCGCGCCGGCGCAGGCGTTGACGTTCGAGGCGCTTTCTACCCATTCAGACGAGCGGGTTCGCTGAGCTCGCAGTCCATCCACCCCCTCTTTGGAGCCCGTTCATGTCCGCCAGCAGTTCGCAGAAATTCATCGCGCGCAATCGTGCGCCGCGTGTGCAGATCGAGTACGACGTCGAGGTCTACGGTTCGGAGAAGAAGGTCGAGCTGCCGTTCGTGATGGGCGTGCTGGCCGACCTGTCAGGCAAGCATCCGGTCGAGCCGCTGCCGGCCGTGTCGGACCGGCGGTTCCTTGACATCGACATCGACAATTTTGATGAGCGCATGAAAGCGATCCGGCCGCGCGTCGCGTTTGCCGTGGCGAACACGCTCACGGGCGAAGGCCAGATGATGGTCGACATGACCTTCGAGAGCATGGAGGACTTTTCGCCGGCTGCGATCGCGCGCAAGGTCGAACCGCTGCGCCAGCTGCTCGAGGCCCGCACGCAGCTCGCGAACCTGCAGACCTACATGGATGGCAAGTCGGGCGCGGAGGCGCTCGTCACGCAGCTGCTGCAGGACCCGGCGCTACTCAAGTCGCTCGCGGCCGCACCGAAGCCGGAGCGCCAGGAGAATGGCGCTGCCGACGCAGAAAGCGCGAACTGACCGACGAACCGATCGAGGATGACCATCATGGCGAAACAGCAAGCGCAGACCGCCCAGGCGCAGACAACTACCCAGTCCGATTTTACGAACCTGCTGGAGCGGGAATTCCGGCCGAAGACGGAGCAGGCCCGAGAGGCCGTCGAATACGCGGTCCAGACGCTCGCCGAACAGGCGCTCGCGCAGACCACGACGATTAGCGACGACGCCTACAAGAGCATCGCCGCGATCATCGCGCAGATCGATCACAAGCTCTCGGAACAGATCAACCTGATTCTTCACCATGACGATTACCAGGCGCTCGAATCGGCCTGGCGCGGCCTGCATCACCTCGTGTCGAACACCGAGACCGACGAACACCTGAAGATTCGCTTCATGGATGTCTCGAAGACCGAGCTGCATCGCACGATGCGCCGCTACAAGGGGCTCGCATGGGACCAGAGTCCGCTCTTCAAGCAGATCTACGAGGAAGAGTACGGCCAGCTCGGCGGCGAACCGTACGGTTGTCTTGTGGCCGACTACTACTTCGACCATACGCCGCCGGACGTCGATCTGCTGGGTTCGATCGCGAAGGTCGCAGCGGCAGCGCACACGCCGTTCATTACCGGCGCCGCGCCGTCGGTGCTGCAGATGGAATCGTGGCAGGAACTCGCGAATCCGCGTGACCTGACGAAGATCTTCACGCAGAACCTCGAATATACCGCGTGGAATTCGATGCGCAATACCGAGGACGCGCGCTACGTGGGTCTCGCGATGCCGCGTTTCCTCGCACGTCTGCCGTATGGCGCGAAGACCAATCCGGTCGACGAGTTCGATTTCGAGGAAGACACGAACGGCTCCGATCACAGCCGCTACGGTTGGGCGAACGCCGCGTACGCAATGGGCGTGAACATCAACCGCTCGTTCAAGCTGTACGGCTGGTGCTCGCTGATCCGCGGTGTCGAATCGGGCGGCACGGTTGAAAACCTGCCGTGCCATACGTTCCCGACCGACGACGGCGGCGTCGACATGAAGTGTCCGACCGAGATCGCCATCTCTGACCGCCGCGAAGCGGAGCTGTCGAAGAACGGCTTCATTCCGCTCGTGCACCGCAAGAACACCGACCACGCGACCTTCATTGGCGCGCAGTCGCTGCAGAAGCCGGCCGAGTATCACGACGCTGACGCCACCGCCAACGCGAACCTGTCGTCGCGCCTGCCGTACCTCTTTGCCTGCTCGCGCTTTGCGCACTACCTGAAGTGCATCGTGCGCGACAAGATCGGCGCGTTCAAGGAGCGCGAGGACATGCAGCGCTGGCTGAACGAATGGGTCATGCACTACGTCGATGCCGATCCCGCCAACTCGTCGCAGGACACGAAGGCACGCCGGCCGCTGGCGGCCGCCGAAGTGGTTGTGGAGGAGGTCGAGGGCAACCCCGGCTACTACAACTCGAAGTTCTTCCTGCGTCCGCACTTCCAGCTCGAAGGGCTGACCGTGTCGCTTCGTCTCGTCACGAAGCTGCCGTCGATCAAGGAAGTCGCCTGAAATGTCGGTGGGAGTCCTCGTGTGGCCGGGCACGATATACCTTGAACCCGGCCGCTTTCATTATCAGCAACAACATGGAGTGAAGAAATGGCTCAGGATATTTTTCTGAAAATTGATGGCATCAACGGCGAATCGCTCGACGACAAGCACAAGGACGAAATCGAAGTCCTGAACTGGGATTGGGAGATCCAGCAGGAATCCTCGATGCACGCGGGCAGCGGCGGTGGTGCTGGCAAGGCCACGGTCAAGGACCTGACGTTCGAGCACAACATCGACCGCGCGAGCCCGAACCTGATGAAGTACGCGCTCACGGGCAAGCACATCGATCAGGCGACGCTGGTCATGCGCAAGGCCGGCGGCAATCCGCTCGAATACCTGAAGCTCACGATGAGCGACGTGATCGTCACGCGCGTGAAGCCGTCGGGCAGCAAGACCGATGCCGAGAAGAGCCGCGAGACGGTGTCGCTGTCGTTCGCGAAGGTGAAGCAGGAGTATGTCGTGCAGAACGCGCAGGGCGGCAGCGGTGGTGCGGTGACTGCGAGCTTCGACATCAAGGGCAACAAGGAAGCGTAAGTCCATGGAACGCCGCGCACCGGGCGAAAGTCCAGCCCCCTCCGGCTGCGCGGCGTTTCCTGCCGTCTATCAAGGTAAATCCTGCATGCGTTCGATCCTGATCGTTCCCGCGCTCGCCTGCGTCCTCGCGCTTTCTGCCTGCGCAAGCGGCGAACCGAAGCCGAAGGAGCCGATGCGGCTCGAAATGAGCGTGAGCGCGTTGCCCGGTGTTAATCCGGATGAGCGTAGCCGGCCGGCGCCGATCGTCGTGCGCATCTACGAACTGAAGAACGATGGCGCCTTCAAGGCGGCCGATTTCTTCACGCTGCAGACCCAGGACAAGACAGTGCTGGCCGACGACGTTGTCAAACGCGACGAGCTGCAGCTGCGTCCCGGCGAGCACCAGGTGATCATCCGCCGGCCCGATCCCGCAACGACAGCGATCGGTGTGATCGCGGCCTACCGCGACCTGCCGAACTCCGTGTGGCGCACGGTCTACGCGATGCCGGGCACGCTGGACAAGGCGTGGTACAGCTTCTCCACGCCGAAGCTGAAGCTGAATATCGATCTTGAAGCGAACGCCGTCAAGATCACCGAAACAAGAAAATGAAAGTCTTCGCGCAACGAAACGGAAGGTCCGCATGAGCTGGTACGCCAAGGTCGCCTGGCAGGAGGGGCTGTTTTTCCGCCCGCAACTGTTCCAGCAGCAGGACCGCTATTTCGAGAAGTATGCGCACATGCGCGCGGCGCCGCTTTCGCCGTTCTTCTTCGGCTTCGCGCACTTTGCGCTCGATCTCGAATCGCTTGCGCTCGGCAAGGTAATCGTCAAGTCGGCCGCGGGGGTGTTCGCCGACGGCACGCCGTTCGATGCACCCGGCAATACGCCGCTGCCGCCGCCGCTGACGATCCGGCCAGAACATCTCGACCAGGTGATTTATCTGGCCGTGCCGGTGCGTTTGCCGAACTGCGAAGAGACGACCTTCGAGAACACCGCGGATTCGCTCGCACGCTATCTGGTGTTCGATACCGAGCTGCGCGACACGAATTCGATCGGGCTTGCCCCCGAGCCGGTGCAGCTGTCGAACCTGCGATTGCGCCTGCTGCCCGAAAAGGAACTCGGTGACGCATGGATCGGCCTTGCCCTCACCCGTGTGAAGACGATCCGTGCGGACGGCAGTATCGAGCTCGACGACACGCTCGTGCCGCCGGTGTCCGGGTACGGCGCAAGCGACGTGCTGACGGGCTGGGTGACGAAAATCCACGATCTCGCGCGCCTGCGTGCGAACGCACTCGCGCAGCGGCTTGCAGGCACCGACGGCACCACGGCGAGCGCCGCGACGGTGACCGACTATCTGTTGCTGCAGATTCTCAACCGCTACGAGCCGGTGCTGCAGCATCTGCTGCGCGTGCCGGCGACTTCGCCCGCAGACATCTATGCGCTGCTGATCGGCATGGCGGGCGAGCTGTCGACGCACCTGCGCACCGACACGCGCCGGCCCCTCGACACGCATCCGTCGTATCAGCATACGACGCCGCACCTGTGTCTGAAACCGGTCGTCGACGATACGCATCGGCTGCTCAATGCCGTGCTGGTTCGTAGTGCGCAGAGCATCACGCTGGAAGACCGGGGCCACGGCATGCGCAACGCGGTAGTCGATCCGGTCGAGATGCAGGGCTATACCGCCGTTGTGCTTGCGGTCCATGCGGCGATGCCGCCAGACGTGCTGCAGCAGCAGTTCCTCGCGCAGGCTAAGGCCGGTCCGTCCGACAAGCTGCCGAGCCTCGTTCGCAGCCATCTGCCAGGCATCGGCTTGCAGGCGTTGCCGGTGCCGCCGCGGCAGATCCCGTTCAACGCGGGCTACATCTATTACGAACTCACGCAGGGCGGGCCGCTCTGGGAAGAGGTCGTGCGTCACGGCGGCATCGCGCTGCACGTGGCGGGCGAGTTCCCATCGCTCAAGCTCGAGCTGTGGGGCGTGCGCGCCTAACACGAAACGGACACCCATGAATTCACGAATCGCGATCTGCGACGTACGCCCATGAGCAATCCACCCACCGCTGTCGGCTCGTCCGGGGATGACCCGACGCCGGCATCCGTGATCCGGCAGTCCAGCACTGCCGCAACGGCTGCCGTTCCCTTTCGCGAGCGGCTGATTGCCGTCGAGCAGGCACAGAATCCGTTGCGCGAAGCCGCGCGTGTGCTCCTGCGCGCGCTGGCGGACATGCCTGAGCATCTGGAGGCCGACGAGACGTTTGCACTGCGCGACCTGCTCGAACAGGAGGTGCGCGTCTTCCAGAAGCTGTGCGAACAGACGAACATCCGTCGCGACCACATGATCGGCGCGCGGTACTGCCTGTGCACGGCGCTCGACGAGGCGGCGACGCAGACCGCCTGGGGCAAGGGCGGATCGTCCGGCATCGAGTGGATCAGCAGCGGTCTGGCTACCACCTTCCATGAGGATCGCCAGGGTGGCGACAAGGTGTATCTGCTGGTTGGCCGGCTGCTTACCGAACCGCGGGAGCATCTGGACCTGCTGGAAGTCATCTACGAGATTCTCAGTCTCGGTTTCGAAGGGCGCTACCGGCACGAGGCCAATGGCAAGCGCAAGCACGATGCGATCCGCCAGCGGCTCTACAACGAGATCACGACACAGCGCGGGCCCGCGCCGATGACGCTTTCGCCTCACTGGCAGTCCGATGTGAAAGGCCGCCGCCTGTCTGTCTACGATTTCCCGGTGTGGATCACCGTCACGGTCCTCTCGGTGATCCTGCTCGGGCTCTTCGGCTGGTTCAAGTACGAACTGATGAGCCGCGGCGCAGATGTGCAGAAGCAGATCGCCAACATCGGCCGCATGACGCCGCCGCCCGCGCCGAAACAGTTGCATCTCAAACAGCTGCTCAAGGACGAAATCGCTGCGGGCACGGTAAGCGTCGACGAGGACACCCGTCACAGCGCCGTGACCTTCCGGGGAGATGCGATGTTCCAGCCCGGCGGCGCGTCGGTCAAGGCAACGATGGGGCCGCTGATCGCGAAGATCGCGGGTGAGACCGCGAAGGTGCCGGGCAAGGTGACCGTGCTTGGCTATACGGACAACGTGCCGATCCGCAGCCGCCAGTTTGCGTCGAACGAAGCGCTGTCGGAAGAGCGGGCCACGCAGGTCATGCAGATGCTGCAGGCCGCCGGTGTGCCGGCGAACCGCCTCGAAGCCGTCGGCAAGGGGGACGCCGATCCCGTGGGCGATAACCATACAGCCCAGGGGCGCGCGCAGAACCGCCGCGTCGAGATTCTCGTCGCTCAACAGGGCTGATCCGCATCCGGAATAAAACATGACGAAGTTCCTGTCGTTTCTTGCATCCCGCCAGTTCCTCGCGTTCGTCGCACTGGTCGTCGCGGCGGTGGTGATCTGGTTTGTCGGGCCGTTCTTCGCGTTCGGCGGGCTCAAGCCGCTGGCTGCGGCCGGCATGCGTGTGCTGGTGATCTCACTGCTGCTCGCAGGCGTCCTGCTCTGGCTCGCCGACCTGTCGATGAGCGTTGTATTCGTGGCGTTGGTGTGTCTGCTGATCTGGTACGCGTCCCCGCTGCTTTCGTTCGGACATACGGCGCCGTTCGAACCGGTTTCGACGCGCTGGATGGTGATTGGCCTCGTGCTGACCGTGTTCGCGATCTACTGGATGTTCCGGCTCTGGCAGAAGATGCGCGAGGACGACGCGTTTCTGAAGAAAATGCTGCGTAAGGGTGGCAAGGAGGAAGAGTCGCCCGCCGCATCGCGGCTGCAGGCCATTGAATCGATCGTCGCGGGTGCGCTGGCGCGTCTGAAGTCGATGCGCACGGGGGCGCGGGGGCCGGGCAAGCTGTTCCAGGGCAAGCGCTACCTGTACGAGCTGCCCTGGTACATCACGCTCGGCGCAAAGGGTACGGGCAAGACGAGCGCGTTGCTCAACGGTGGCCTGGCGTTTCCGGTCGCCGAGCAGATGCAGCGTGCGTCCGGCGCACGCTCGGGCAGTTCCGATGCGGTGGACTGGTGGCTCACCAATGATGCGGTGCTGATCGACACGGCGGGGTATTACACGTGCCACGGTACCTCGACGGTGAAGGACGCTGACGTGCAGTCCGTGCAACCGGACAGGTTGGCAACCGCGGCGGATGTGGGGGAAGAGGCCGCTGTTGAGACGAAGGACGGCCACTCGTCCGGATCTCGCGCAGTTGCTGCTACGAAATCGACCACCAATGTTGTTCCACTCCGTGCCGGCACGGGCGAGACGCGAGAGGGACTGGACCGCGCGGAATGGCTCGGCTTTCTCGGCATGCTGCGTCGGCACCGGCCGCGCGCGCCCATCAACGGCGCGCTGCTTGCGGTCGATCTTGCGACGCTCGCGAGCGCGGATGAACCGGCGCGCATTGCCGAGGCAGCCGCCCTGCGCGCGCGCCTGGCCGAGCTGCGCAAGGAGCTGGGCATCCGCTTCCCCGTCTATCTGATCGTCACGAAGATGGACCGCCTGACGGGATTTCCGGAATACTTCGGTGCGCTGACGGCCGAGAGCCGCGCGCAGGCCTGGGGCTTCACGCTGCCGTACGGCAAGGAAACCGTCGCAAAGGAAGGGCTGCGTGCGCGTTGCCGTGATGAACTGACGCAACTGGCGGGACGGCTGTCGGGCATGATCCACACGCGCCTGCAGGATGAGGACGAGACCCGCAAGCGCCGCCAGCTTGCCGCGCTGCCGGAGGAGTTCGCGGCGCTCATCGGGCCGCTCGTCGATCTGATCGACCGCGTGTTTCTCGATTCCCGCTACGACGACACGCAGCTCCATTCGACGCTGCGCGGCGTCTATTTCACGAGCGCCCAGCAAGGTGGCAGCCCCGTCATGGCGGAGCGTGGCACGGTCGTGCAACGTCTTGCCGCGAAGCAGGGGCAGGGAGCCGTGGCGGACCATGAGGGCAACCGGAGCTTTTTCCTGCACGATTTGCTGACGCGTGTGGTCTTCCCGGAAGCCCATCTCGTCAGTCCCAACCTGCGCTGGGAATACCGCTACCGGCTGCTACGCCTGATTGGGCATGCGCTCGCGTTGCTGCTGTTCGTCTGGCTCGCGATCGGCTTGCGCGTGAGCTTCGGCAACAACAGCGACTATCTGGACGTGATTGGCCGCAAGGTGCAGTCACTCGCCACCCGCGTGACGCAGCTTTACAGGGAGCCCAAGCCGGAGGCCGTGCCCGATACGCTGACCGAGGCGCGCTACCTGCCGACCTTCCCGAACCTTGACCTGTCCGACCCTGACAGCACGTGGCGCTACGGTCTCTATACGCCGCCGGACATTGTGACGGAAAGCCACCACACCTACGATGCGCTCGAGGACAACCTGCTGCTGCCGCAGATCGTGCACCGGATGGAGGACGTGATTTCCGGTGCGATCACGAACAAGGATACGAAGACCGCCTACGATGCGCTGCGCGTGTACCTGATGCTGTACGACAAGGCGAAATTCAACGCCACCGACGTCAAGGCGTGGGTGCTCGACGACTGGGCGAGAACCGACAGCGCAGCGATCTTCGGCGGACGGGCTTCGATGATCGACCACGTTCAGCAGCTCTTCTCGGGAGAGCGTGTCGTGCAGTCGCCGCTGATCCGCAATGACGCGCTGATCCAGCAGGCGCGCGCCTTTCTCGATGGCAGCAATGCGACCGACCGTCTCTACCAGCGGGCGAAGGCCGCGATGCTCAAGGAAGCACCGGACGAGTTCACGCTGCTGCGTGCGGTCGGACCGCAGGCCGGCACGGTGTTCACGCGGGCGAGCGGCCAGCCGCTCTCGCGCGGCGTGTCGGGCCTCTTTACGTTCGACGGCTACCGGAACCTGTTCGACAAACGCCTTCCGGAGTTCGTGCAGATCGCGCGCGACGACGACGCGTGGGTGATGGGACGTTCGTATCTGGCGGGTTTGGCAGATTCGGCTCAAAAAAAAACGGCTGAGATCGTGAGCCACGCGACCGGTATGGACGATGCGCTGACGGATGCGGTGCGACGCGAATACCTGATGGAGTACGCGCAGCAGTGGGACGCGTTTCTCAACGACATCCGCACGGTGAGCGGCACGAGCCTCGCATTCAACCTCCAGGTGCTGCGCAGCTTTGCGGCGCCGGACTCGCCGCTCGCACGTCTGGCTCGTGCTGCGGTACATGAAACGACGCTTACTCAGCCGGTTGCCGGTGGGGATGGCTCGTTCCTGCAGAAAGCAGCCGACCAGCTCAATCAGAAGGCGGACAAGGCGTTGGGCATTCGCGCGTCGGAGCGCGTCGAGCGCGAACTGGTCGACAATCATTTCGCGGCACTGCGCGAAGTCGTAACCGGGAACGCCGATGCCCAGGCCGGTCCGCAGGCCGTTGCCGCGCAGGCAGGCAAGACGGGCCTCGATGGCGTGACGAACCTGCTGAACGACTACTACACGGCGCTGACCGTTGCCGACAACGCACTGTCGAACAACAGCATGCCGCCCGCAAGCGACACGGCCGCGAAGCTGAAGATGACGGCCGACACGATGCCGGCGCCGTTCCGTGTGGTTCTGCTGCAGCTTGCCGCCGACGGCTCGCATGAAGTCAATCAGGGTATCGGTCAGCTGCTGTCGCGCCAGATGCAGGCAGTAGTGGGTGACACCTGCCGGCTCACGATCGAGGGCAGCTATCCGTTCGCCGTCGATAGCAAACGCGACGTCAGCATCGACGACTTCACGCGCGTGTTGGCGCAGGGCGGCGTGATCGACGATTTCTTCGCGAAGACGCTCGCGCCGTTCGTCGACACCTCCGCGAAGCCGTGGCGCTACCGCACGCTGCCGGGTGCAACGGAACCGGTGCAGGGACCGGACCTGGAACCGTTCGAGCATGCGAAGGCGATCCGGGACGTCTTCTTCAATGATCCCGGTCACAAGCAGTTGACGTGGAAAGCCGACATCCGGATTCCCGAGCTCGATCCCACGATCACGAGCCTGTCGCTCGACATCGACGGCCAGACCTCGCTTTACCAGCATGGGCCGGTGGCGCCTTTCACGGTGACATGGCCGGGGCCGCGCGGTGGCGTCCACACGGAGATCACCGCAAGTCCGCGCATCCGCCCGGACACGTCGACGGTCGCGACGGACGGCCCATGGGCGCTGATGCGCCTGCTCCAGAAGGGCCACGTTGTCGAGACCGCGACGCCGGGGCGCACGCGCGTCGTGTTCGATTTCGACGGCCGCAAGGCCGTGCTCGACATCGCGAGCGCGGGCAGCGTCGCCAATCCGCTGACGAGCGACGTGCTCAGGACGTTCCGGTGTCCGAGCTCGATGCCGATGTTCAATCTGACGGACAGCGGTCCGCCGGTCGGATTGCCCCGCGCGAGCACACCGCCGCCGCCCGCGACACATTGATCCGCCTGACAGGCGAGCGTTTGAACCCAATCAGTCATTTTCCGATACGGAGTTGCACATGCAGGATGCGCAGGGCCGCGACATGGTGCGTCTGGGCGACACCACCGACCACGGCGGCGAGGTCATCGAAGCGACCGAAGAGCTGAAGCACCTGGGCATTGCCGTGGCGCTGGACGGCCACATGGTGAAGTGCCCGAAATGCGGTGGGGTTTTTCCGCTGCTGGCGAGCGGCCCGCGCACGCATCGCGGCCGGCGCGTCGGCTATCTCGGCGACAAAACCGGTTGCGGTGCGACCGTGATGCGCGCCTGAACCGCGAGGAGACAAGATCATGCTGACACTTACCCAGGCACGCACGCTGTCCATCTCGGGCGCCGCGCTGCCGACCTATGGCGTCGACGGCCTGCCGATGTTCGCGCCGGTGCGGCTGCATGGCACCGAGTCAATCGGCCGTCTCGAGGACTGCCGCTATCTCGTCACGCTGCGCACGGATGATGCATATGCGTTCTCGCCGAGTGTGACGGCCAACCTCGACCTGGACAAGGTGGTCGGCACCGAAGTGACGGTCTCGATCCAGCTTGAGGGCAAGGGCCATTTCATCCCTGGCCTCGCGGGCAACGCCGGGCTCGGCAACATCGGCGCGGGCACGCGGGAGATCACGGGGCTCGTCACTGCGGCGCGCGTTGCTGGCGAAGACCGCCATTCGATCCTGTACGAGCTCGAGCTGCGCCCGTGGCTGTATCGCGCGACGCTCACGCAGGACTGCCGGATCTTCCAGGACATGAGTGTCGTGGAGATCACCGACGCGGTGCTCGCGAAGTACCCCTATCCGGTCGACAAGCGCCTGGCGGGCGCGTTTCGCGGGATCTATCCGAAGCGCGACGTGCAGCGGCAGGCATTCGAGACGGACTGGGCGTTCCTGCAGCGGCTGTGGGAAGAATGGGGCATCTGGTGGTGGTTCGAGCACGACGCCGGTCATCATCGGCTCGTGCTGTGCGACACGATGGGCGGTCACCATCCTCACGGCGCGGCGTACGAGACGCTGCGCTATATGCCGCCGGACGGAAAGCGCATCGACGAGGAGCACATCCACACGCTGTCGGTAACGAGCCGGCTGACGCCCGGGCGCGTGACGGTGGTGGATTACGACTACACGCGTCCGCGCGCGAACCTGACCGTCACTGAAGACAATCCACGCAAGACGGCGAGCGCCGACGGTGAGATCTACGACTGGGGCGACCATAGCCAGCCGCTCGCGGGCGCGCAGGGTCTCGCCGGCGAACCCAATGATGCGGAGCAGGAGGCTCGCCATCTCGCGCGCGTCCAGCTCGAGGCGAAGCGTTGCGCCGGGTTGCGCGCGAACGGCAAGGGCAACCTGCGCGGGCTGACAGTGGGTTGCACGTTCGCGCTGACGGGTTACCCGCAGCAGGCAGCGAACCGCGAATACGTGGTGGTGTCGTGCATGCTCGACATCGAGGAGGTCGCGGACCGCACAGGGACCGGACAGGCGTACCGGTGCGAAGCGCAGTTCGAACTGTTACCTGCGAACGAGCCGTTCCGGCTTGAGCGCAGCGTCCACAAGCCCAGCCTCAGCGGGCCGGAGAAGGCGATCGTGGTCGGCCCGGCCGGACAGGAAGTCTGGACGGACAGGTACGGGCGCGTGAAGGTGCAGTTCGAGTGGGACCGGCAGGGCAAGCTCGACGAGCACGCGGGGATCTGGCTGCGGGTGCTGTCGCCGTGGCAGGGCAATGACATGGGCGCGACGTTCGTGCCGCGCGTTGGTCACGAAGTGGCCGTGACCCACTATTACGGCGATCCGGATCTGCCGGTCATTGCGGGCAGTCCCGTCAATGCGTTCCGCGAGCCGGCGCTGGACCTGCCCGCCAACCGGGCGGTGTCGGTCATCCGCGGCCGGGAGTTCCAGGGCACGGCGTCCGGTCACGTCGCCATTGACGATACACAGGGGCAGATCCAGACGCAGATTGCGAGTGATGCGGGCGCGTCGCAGCTCAGTCTCGGGAACCTGCGCCGCATACTGAGGAAGAAGGGGAGGGCTGACGTACGCGGCAAGGGTTTTGATCTGCGTACCGACGACTGGGGTGTGGTGCGTGCGTTGAAGGGCCTGTTCGTCCTGACGGACGGACAGCCGGGCGGTCCCGGTCACGCGAAGGACGCGAAGGAGGCGGTCGGCCGGCTCACGCGGGCGCGCGAGCTGCAGGAGAGTCTGGCGGGGCTCGCGCAACAGCATGAAGCGCAGCAGCATGGCGCCGACCAGAGCGAGGTCGCAAAGGCGATCAAGGCGCGCAACGATTCAATCAAGGGTACTCCCTCTGGCGGTGAAAATGATTTCCCGGAACTGACGGAACGGGACATTGTTTTCGCGGGGCCGGCCGGCATCAGTCTGGCGGCCGAACGCAGCACCCATCTCGCGAGCAACGAGGATGTTGCCATCACGAGCGGACGGCATGTCGGCTTCGCGGTGGGCCATTCGCTGTTCGCGAGCGTGTCGAACGCGTTCACGCTGTTCGTGCACAAGGCGGGTATGGCGCTCGTCGCGGCTTCGGGGAAGGTACGGATCGAGGCGCAGACCGACGGCATCGACCTGAAGGCGAAGCAATCGGTCACGGTCACGAGCACCACCGACAGCATTCAGCTTCATGCAGCGAAGGAAATCGTCCTGCATGCCGGCAATACGCAGGTGCGTATCAGTGACCAGGGCTACACGGTGCACACGGCAGGCGAGCACACGATCCATGCAGGCAGCCACCAGACCGACGGCCCGAAGGGGCAGGGTGGCGGTTTCCCGCCGTTCCCGAAGTCGGGACCCGGCCAGCTTGAAGTGTTGCGCCACTACGTGACGGATTCGCCGGTCGAGAAGAGCGCCTTCACGGTGACGGATAGCCTCGGTGCAAAGCACACCGGCACGCTCGACGCGTCGGGCCGCGCGATCGTTAGCGGGTTGGCTGCCGGTGCGGTGAGCGTGAAGCATGAACGCGACCCGAACGATCCGTGGGTCATCGGCAGCTACCTGAAGCCGCCCGCGTGGGAGCCGACGGATGCCGCTGCACCGGGCGCGGCATAGCACCATGAAGCGGGAGGTTGATCCTCCCTTTCCTGATCCAGAATACGAACAAGGCCGCTCTTATGGCTAACCAGCAATCCATTCAGTCGTCGGTCGATGCAGCAATCGTGCCGCTTAATCAGGTGCTTGTCGCCGACCTTGGCGCGGGTGCGTCGCGGTTCGATGCGTGGCTGCGCGAATACACGGGCGGCTATGTGACGCTCGAGCGTGTGAAGGAAGTGTCGGCGGCATTGCCTGTGCTTGGCAACATCATGGCTGCCGTCGACGTATGCGGTGACATCGTCACGCTTGTCGATAACCGTAACAACCCGAAGCGCCGCGAGGTTGACCAGATCCTTGACTGGGCGAGTCTGGGCATTAACCTGATTGGCGTGCTGCCGATTCCGCCGGGCACAGCGGCTGCGCGCATGTCGCTGCGTCCGACGCTCGGCATCGTGCGGCAGGCGGTGAAAGCAGGCGCGAAGGAGCTGCCTGACGCTATTGTGGCCGTGATCGCCGCGCACTTCACGGCGACGCTGATGGGCGAACTCAAGCCGTTCGTGGAGCAGGCTAAGGCACGGCTCAACGAGATTCTGACCGACTGCGGGAAGAAGGCCGAAGAGATGCTGGGTGGCCTCGCAAACGCGCTCGATAAACTTGCTGCGGGCCAGTTGACGGACCCACACGCCAATCTGAAGGCGGCGCAGAAGAAGGTCTCGCAGATGTCGGCCAGCGCGCTTGTGCATAGCCCGCTCAAGACAATCGACAACCTGTTCGGCGCGGTATGGGAGGTTGGCAAGGCTGGCGTGAAGGCGGAGCTGAACGTTGCCGCGACGCTGGCGCCGCAGCAGGCGCGCAAGGCGATCCACGACCTTGCAACCGAGCTGCGCGGTTTCATTCCAGTAGTGAAGGAGAAGCTGCAAAGCTTGTCGCGCGAAGACGTTGGCACGCTGATGTACATGCTCAATATCCTGATCCGGGCGGTGCAGGTCTACGAGCACAAGAAACAGATTGTTCAGGCAACGGTCAGTCCGACTGCGCCGAACCAGGCGAAGCTCAAGCATGGTGGGGGCGAAGTCGAAGTCCGTGCGGACGAGGCGAAGGCGAAGAAGCCCGGTGTGTCGGGTTGCAAGGCGTGTGAGATCGGCCAGTCGGCTGCGCGGGTCGGCGGCGCGATCGGCCTGGCGCTCGGTGACGAATCGTTCACGCATACCGACTTTGTGATTCCGGGTGTGATGCCGGTCGAATGGGCGCGCACCTATCGGTCAAACTTTGGTGCCCACGACGAACACGGGCCGCTGGGGCCACGCTGGACGACGCCGTATCACGTCGCGTTCGAGGCGAAGGGCGACGAGCTCGTGTATCACGACGCATCGGGCCGCAGCCTCACGTATCCGCCTCTGAAGCCATGGCAGCCCCATCACGATGCGGTCGAGTCGTGCGTGCTCACGCGCGAGTCCGACGATCGCATCCGGCTTGTGCGTGGCGAGACGCTGACCGAGACGTACGAACGGCACGGGGCGCGCTTCGCGCTCACGAAAATCGAGGACCGCTCGGGCAACACGGTGACGTTGACGTGGGCGGATGGTTTGCTCGCAACCATCGAAACCAGCAGCGATGCCGTTGCTTCACTGACGCATGATCGGGAAGGCCGCATCATGCGTGTCGCGCTGGTCGACGACACCGGGACGGCCGTGCGCGTGCTCGCGCGCTATCGCTACGATGAATCAGGTGATCTGGTGGAGGCGGCCGACGAGAACGCTGCATCGTGGAGCTATGCCTACTCGCACCATCTCGTGACGCGCTACACCGATCGTACTGGCCGTGGGATGAACCTCGAGTGGGACGGCACGCACCTCGATGCGAAAGCAGTGCACGAATGGGCTGACGACGGTACGTTCGACACGCACCTGGCATGGCATGACCGGCTGCGGCTGACCTTCGTGACCGATGCGCTGGGCAACACGACCCAGCAGTACTACGACATCGATGGCTACGTGTACCGGATCGTGTATCCGGACAACACGGAAGAATGGTTCTTCCGCGACGCGGCGAAACACGTGACCCGCCATGTGTTTGCAGACGGGACCGAGGAGTCTTTCACGTGGGACGACGCCGGGCATCTGACCTCGCATACGCAGCGGGATGGGCGTACGGCTTACTACGTTTATGACCGGCACGGCAACCTGACCGGCTTGCAGGACCCGGAAGGGCACCGCTGGGAGCGCTACTACGACAGCAAGGGTCGCGTCACCGAGGCGCTTGACCCACTCGGCTGGGTCACGAAGTATGAATACGATCGCGCTGGACTGCCAGTCGCGATTACCGATCCGAAGGGCGGCACGAAGAAGATTGCATGGCAGCCGGATGGGCAGATTGCAAGCTATACGGACTGTTCAGGCAAGACCGCGACGTGGAAGTACGACGAACGCGGACTGCTCGTGGAGGCGAAAAACGCCGCCGGCGAGACGACGCGCTACGGTTACGAGAACGGGCAACTTGCCTGGGTGACGCGCCCTGCGGGTCTGCGCGACACGTATGCGCGCGACGCCGAGGGGCGGTTGCTTGAGCACGTCGACGCACTGAACCGGTCGACGCGCTACAGCTACACGGCGGCAGGCCTGGTTGCGAAACGGACGAACGCGCGCGGTGATTCGCTCGAATACGCATGGAACCCGCTCGGCCAGATCGTGACGTTGCGAAACGAGAACGGACGGGAGTACCGGTTCGGATACGACAAGGCAGCGCGCCTGACGAGCGAGACGGATTTTGACGGACGGGAGACGTGGTATTACCGTGCGGCGGGCAGTGGCCTCGTGACGAACCGCCTGTATGGCGGCGTCATGCAGGCGTTCGAATACGATGCGATGGGTCGGCTTGAACGGCGGCGCGGCTGGCCTGCCCAGTTCACCGACCGCGGACAGGTCTTCCTGACTCCGCAGGGGGAGTCGAAGGTCGAGAGTGAGTCGTTCCAGTACGACGGCCTGGGCCGCCTGCTGCAGGCGGTCAACGATCAGTCACGCGTGCGGCGTTTCTACGACCCGGTCGGCAATCTGAGTTTCGAGCACCTGAACGTGCCCGTCGACGGCGAGGACTACGAGTTCGTCTGGCGGCACGAGTATGACGAGGTGGGCGCGCGCATTGCCACGACGCGTCCGGATGGCCGACGGCTCGAATGGTTGACCTACGGCTCAGGTCACGTGCACGGACTCATGCTCGATGGCAAGACGATTGCCAACTTCGAGCGCGATGACGCACACCGCGAGACGGTGCGCGAGCTTGGCAACGGGCTGAAGCAGGCGACGGAGTACGACCAGGCAGGAAGGCTTGCACGTCAGGCGCTGCAGGGTACAGGCGGCAAGGTGATGGAGCGCCGTTACCAGTACGACACGGCAGGGCAGCTCGTTCAGATTGCCGATATGCAGCGCGGCGAGATCCAGTACACGTACGATCCCGTCGGCCGGCTCACGCGTGCGCAGTCGTCGCTCGGTGTGGAGACGTTTGCGTTCGATCCGGCCAGCAATATCGTGGAGTCGAAGGACCGCGACGAACATGGCATTGGCGTATTCGGCGGCGCGCGGTCCGCGCCGCTGCTGGACAACCTGCTGAAGGAATACGCCGGTACGCACTTCGCGTACGACGAACAGGGCAATCTGCAGGAGCGTTCGCACAACGGCGAGCGCACGGTGTTCGGGTGGAGCAGTCTGGGCCGGATGGTGACGGCGAGCGACCGGCATATGCGCGCGACGTACACGTACGACGCGCTGGGCCGTCGCATCGCGAAGCTGACCGAACCGCAGGTACCGTATCTGGCAGGGGCGGGAAGTGGCTGGCGGGATGCGGAGCGCCAGCGTCTGAAGCAGGAGCGCGGCTACGGTTTCACGCTGTACGGGTGGGATGGTGACACGCTCGCGTATGAGACGTCGTGGGAGAAGCGTGAGACGACGCACTATGTATACGAGCCGGGCAGCTTCACGCCGCTCGCACAGGCCACGGGGCCGGCGGTACTGGCCCAAGGTGATGTGCCGTCATTGACCGCAGTCGCGTACTATCATTGCGATCAGATCGGCACGCCGCAGGAGGTGACGGACGAGTCGGGTGAGGTCGCGTGGTCGGCACGCTACCGTGCTTGGGGCGAAGCGAAGGAAGCCATCAGCGAGGCGGCGCGGAAGGCAGGCATCACGAATCCGTTGCGCTTCGCGGGGCAGTATTTCGATCGCGAGACGGGGCTGCACTACAACCGACACAGGTACTATGATCCCAACACCGGGCGTTTCGTCAGCAAGGACCCGATCGGGCTGGCGGGCGGGATCAACATCTATCAATACGCGCCAAATCCGACGCTGTGGATTGATCCGCTCGGACTGACCGGGTCAGATGCGTCCGGTCGTCCTCTATCGAGTTCAGCTTATAGCGTGTGGGCAAGAATGAAATTGCCTTGCGATCAGTTGTCGAAAGGACGTCGAGACCATTTCCGTTACGCTAACGAACAGCTCAACGGTATGATTCAGGATAATCCGGGCCTAGGCGATGCGTTGGGCTCTGCTGTCAAAGAGCACGTCTCGCCGGGCGCGCGGGGTGGATACAGTGTTACAAGTCCCCCAGGGCTGACGTGGCATCACAGCGCGCAGGATCCGGAATATGTTGAGCTAATACCGCGAGCTCAACATCAGGCACCTGGCGCGGTACAGGGTACGTTGCATCCAAACGGCGGAGGTGGATTCAAGGCTCTTAATCCGCGCTGCCCATGTCCGTGTGAATAAAGGGGAATCGTCGTGAACAGATTGGTTACCATCAGGCAGGTATTGCAGAATCCAGGGCAGCACTCTGGATGGTTATATTTGCCAGAGACAGCGTGGACTCTGGATACGCAAGGAGTCTTTGCGGAGGATGATAAGGATGCGGATCCAGATGCTGACCCTCGACCGGAGATTGCGAGAACCAATGATTGGCAAGAAGTTCTTGACGTTGCTTCAATCGAAGATATTGTCTCCAATGCCGTAGCACAAATCGAGAATCCAACAATCGAACAATTGTTTGAGGCGTTTCTCTATTACTTTAAGAACGATGCCTTTATAACGTTTTGAACTCGGTGCGATTCAGGAGAAAGGCCGCGTAGTGCGGCCTTTGTGACCTGTGCCGCGCGCCATTGTGTCTGCCCACGCGGTTGACTTCGATGTCGCGGACGCGCGGGCGTTGCCGGCGACACGGGAAACGGAAGCTCGCGAGTACGGGTAAGGAGACCGAGTCTGGCTGACGCCAGTCGGCCAGGTACCAACTGGCGAGTGCTTCGCGCTGCAAAATGCGACGGATCGCGCTTGTCCCCGGGTGTGCACCACTGGAAAATCGTGTCTAGGGGAAAAATTACTGATGCGAGGAAGGCGGAAGGCTGAGCGCCTTACTGGAAAAGGGATTGCGGCCGTCGGGATAGGCGTTTGCGTCTGGGCAAAAAGTTTATCAATACGCGCCCAACCCGGTAGCATGGGTTGATCCGCTGGGCCTTCGGAAGCGCGCTGGATGCCCCGGGAAGTTCCACTCGTTCAACGATTTCGATTTACCGCAGGACAAGTTTTTTGCTAGCGATGCCGTGCAGTTTCGTTTAGCCAACAAAGCGCTTATTGACCGGATGAATACCGATGCGGCATTTCGCCGGGACATGTTGGGACGGAACCCTGCCTTGTCAGACTGGATGAAGGACCCCGATCTAAGTAAGAGTCCAGTCGGAATGACGTGGCATCATAACGACGAACCTGGCGTACTGAATCTGGTTAGTTTTGACGACCATCGCGATAACCACGGTATTTATCATCCTGATGGGACGGGTGGTAGAAATAAGTGGGGCGGTGGTGATGCAGGACGACGTGGGAAATTGAATCCAAGTACAGGGTGTCCAAAATGAGTGATTTCAAACACAAGACGTATCGGATAGAAGATTTCATAGCGCTTGCTCAGAATAAGCAAGATCGTTCAGCTCAGTACAACAGGGCTTTCCTTTACGATGTGTACGGAGATGACGCAGTTGAGGGCTTGCTCAGAGAGGGGCAAACGATCTTTATTGGCGACACGGTGCAAGTGGATGACAATGATGAAGAGGTCTATCCGAGTGAAGTAAAAGAGCGAGGATATGTGTTTCTTTACTCGGGTGAAAACTTCCAGGCAGTCGTCGATCTTGCATATAAGCAAAAGCCAACCGCTTCGGCGGAAGAAGTCATCCGGTGCCTGAACCACTATGCTCAGCACGATGACTTCCTAGACTTGCGCTGATCCTTTGTTCGCGGGGCCGCGCGAGCGGCCCCTGTCTTCGAGACCGGGCTACATCACAACCGGCACCGGACAAGCAGCGTTCGGCTCCTGGTGACGACTTCGACATTCAACACGCGATGTAAAAGCAACCGGCCGCGCAACTTGGGAGAGCGAATCGCCATGTCGTATGCAGGGATGCTGTCGTCGCTGCTGGCGTTTCGCCGTTACCTGTTTGAGCTCGATCCATCTGGGCTCAGCTTGCAGAGTGGCGCGGCAATTTGGACGGGAAGCGGGCTGCATTCTCAGGCTAGACGCGCCGGCATGAGAGATCAACTGCGATTGATAGGTGAGCAATGAACGTTTTTAAGCTGCGGCAGCGCGAACACGATTGTCAGACGTTAACCGCGAGAGCCTTCCATTTTGCGACTGGCAAGCAATATCCCTGGTATCAGAGCCGTACCGGCAAGACGATGCACTATGCGGTCTGTCCGGAGTGCGACAACCCTGTACACGTCGTCAATCTGGACGTCGACCACAAGGTAGACGCGGAAGGAAAGAGGTTGCCGTTATACGCCAAGCATGCCGCAGGTGACGTTGAGACCATCGGTAAGTTCGACAAGGACGCATACGACGAATGCTCTCTCGCAAATCCCAAATCGCTCAACGGACGAAACAAGACCCGACGGCCTGGGCCAATTGCGGCGGGCATCGTCGACATACTCGTGAATCACGCCGACGCGGTCCATTACATGGTCGAAAAATTTCTTGGCGCGTCGGTTTCAGATCAACTGTTTGCATCGATGCTGGAACAGTTCCACAAGCAGGAAGGGTATCTCTACCGGGAGGTCAGTACATCCAACGTGCCCTACGCATTGCTGTACATGGCCGGTAACCAGTCAGCCATCGGTTGTGAAGCGAAAGGCAATTCCTTGTTCGCACGCGCAGTGAAGAATAGCGAGCATTTCGAACTGTCCTGGCAGCGAATCAAGAGGAAACGTGATTCCAATGCACGACTGCGCTTCTTTATAACTGATCACACGATCAAGAAGTCAGAGTCGGGAAACCAACAGACGATGACCCTCGTGATTGAGGAGGAGGTATCTGGAAAAAGGCAGCCTCTCCTGCAAGAGGCGGTGAAGCTCGAGATCGATTTCTTCCGCAACATATTGGCCAAGCGAAATCGTCTTCGCGAGCTTGCGCGGAAAGAATTTGACGGTGTTCCCGGGGCTAACTGAGATGCGCCTTGCCACCACGGTACGAATCAGCGCTGATCATCGACCGGCGTTGGCGGGTAGGCGGTTGAACGGCGGCAGCGGTGACTGATTCCAAACATCACCCGTCGCTCGAAAAGCTCAAGCTGTCCGTCGAGACATTCGGCTGGAGATGCCTGTCGGACACGTGGGCAGGCTATCACACCCGATATGTTTTCGAGTGTGGACACGGACACCGGTTTGAGCGACACGCGACGCCACTTCTGTATCGAGCCGGGAAACTGCCGGTATGTGCTGAGTGCGAAGACGAAGCAATTTGCGAGCGCTGGCTGGCGAAAGTTGCCGGCCAGGGCGGCGAACTCGTCAGGGGGACATTCACAGGACTGCTCGAATACTATCGGTTGCGCTGTGCCGAAGGCCACGAATGGGAAACGCAAGGCCGCAAGATCAGCGAGGGTAGCTGGTGTCCTTCGTGCGCTTACGAGGCATCCGCCAGGCGCAATCTGCTGTCGGACGGGCTGAAACGCCTACGCGCGGCAGCCCGTGCGCACGGGGGGCGATGCTTGGCGACGGCATACACGGGTGCCCGTAGTTATTATCCGGTCGAGTGTGTGAAGGGACATCGATGGGAAGCGGAAGGCGGCGAGATTTTGCGCGGAACATGGTGCCTGCGGTGTGCTCGGTCCGCGTCACAAACCGACGCGAACGGGCTGACACGGCTTAAGGCGGCGGCGCAATCGCATGGCGGAGCGTGCCTGTCGACAGAGTACGTCGGCCAAGCCGGAAAGTACCGGTTCCGTTGCCGGGAGGGACATGAATGGATGGTGACCGGCCAACAGGTATTGCAGGGACGGTGGTGCCGGCGCTGCGCAGCCGATCGACGACGGCTGAGCATCGAGGAGATGCGGGAGACGGCGGCTGAGCGCGGCGGGGCATGCCTGTCTGACACGTACGTCGGCAAGGAGCACAAGCTGACGTGGCAATGCCATCGCGGTCACATTTGGCAGGCGCGAGCGGGCAGCGTCCGTCAGGGAAGCTGGTGCCCGTCTTGCGCAATACTGGATCGTATCCGCGCGAAGAACAACTGGAAGCGCAGCCGATATGAAGGAACGGGGAAACTCGACGAGTGAGCGTGTAATGGGATTGCCGCCATCGACGGCATGAGGATTCGAAAAGGGCGAAGGGATAAGAAGGTGGGAAGAAGTGCGATGCGGCGCGGAGGTCGCGCCAGGCTGACGAAAGTGATGTTGTTGCCGTTGTCGACCGAGAAGGTGCGAGCATTGTCGCTGGAGAATCACTTGGCATTCGCGACGGTTCGGGCCGGACGGGGCGATGCCGAGCAGATTATCAATTTGCTGCGAGTTGTTTATCTCGCCTTCTATCTGCGGGAGGAAACTGCATCTGGAGCCGACCTCGATCTGTATCGGCAGGCAGAGGCAGCACTGGACGCCTGTGTTGAACGTGCCAAACAAGGGGAGCGCTGGCTGCTGTTCGATTGTGAGCAGGCGGCGGTCGAGAGCCTTCTAGTCGTGCATGACGCACAACTGGCCGCGATCTCCAAGCACCGCTATCTGGCAGCTTGGGATCGGTTGCAACGATTTGTTACGGGTACAGGCCGCTCGCCGATTCCCGCAGCAGAAGTGGCCGCGCAATAGACATGAAAAAGCATCAACGAGTGAGATTGCGCCGCAGGTCGGCGGGGTTCACACTTTGGGCGGTTCGAACTTGATCTGCGCTTGCTCGAGCATCCAAGATTCGATTTTGCAGTGCCACATTCGCAGCATGTCGAGAGGGCGCCGGCGGTAGTGCTTTTCCGCAAGGGCACTCGGTTTATGGCCTTGAATTTGGGCCACAACCCCAACGGGAACTTCGCACCACTCGGACAGTGTGCCAAACGAGCGACGCAGCCCGTGCAGGGTTACATGCGAAAGGCCGGCGGCCTGAATCGCTTGATTGTGTGCGTAACGAGGCTCCTCTATATGCCCGCTATCCGACGCTGCACTTGCAAATACCCAAGGGGAGGGGCTCCACGTTTTGCCTTCTGCTTGGAGGGCGGCAAGTACCGATTTCCTGGGCGGCGTGTCGTTGACTCGTTTTAGCTCCCGGAGCAGGGACGCGTAATATGGTGTCAGAGGAATGACCCGGCCCGTCTTGACCTCGACCTTGTCATTCAGGCGCATGCTGTTCCATTCGAAATCCACGTCTTCCCACCGAAGTTCGGCCAATTCCTCGCGGCGAGGCCCATTGAGGAGAAGACCTTGCAGGTATACGGAGACGGTGAAATTTGGCAGCGCTCGCACGGCGGTGAACCATGCACGAAGCTGCTCGCGCTGCAGGCTGTCTCCTTCCTTCGTATTCGTACCGGGCAAGAGTGCCTTGACCTTCGTGGACGAGTAGCAGTCACCCGGGATCAGACCGGCAAATCGCTCCTGGCTATCGCACCAACGGACCAGCGCCTTGACGACTCGGTACGCGTACGCGGCACTCGTCGGGCGCTCTGCTGTTTCAATCTTGAGCCAGTCGGCCACCCTAGCGCCATTCAGTTCCGCAAGCTTCACGTGCATCAGCGAATGCAATGGTCCGCGAGATGTTAACCCTTTGCCGCGTTTCTTTTCATCGCCGCCGGCCGCAGACAGCTTGCGATGATCCTCGATGTACTGTGCTGAACGAGGTCGCTTTGTCTTCGGTGAAATTTGAGTGCGCAGGTCGTCCAGATACGCCTCCCACACGTCGACAAAGAGAACATCTTTGCGACGAGCCTCTGTTTGTCGCGCTTCATGTGCAGCCTTTTGTTCGGCGCTGACTTCCCGAGGGTCCTTTCCGGCGTCGATGAGCAGGGCAAGCCGAGCCGCTTCCGCTCGGGCCTTGCTTAGATCCCATGAGCGAGGATCGCCGATCGTCACCCGTATGGTCTTGCCAAAGAGACGTGATTCGAAAACGTAGGAGCGTGCTCCTGATTTCGTGATCCGCAGTCCCAATCCGGGACTCTTGGCATCCCAATGGATCGTCTGCTGTTTCCCTGCTTCGCACTGGAGCGAACCCACCCGCTCCGTTGTGAAATTCACCTTGGACATTGCTGGTCCCGACATCGCTTGATCTAGGAGATCGCCTACACGCCTTCATGTAGGCTCCGTGTAGGCAAATTATGGGATGTCGGATCAATCTAAGTCAATGAGATATCATTGGGTGCGGCGGACGTATCCTTTGTGCTCGCAGGGTATCCTGCCTACACGGATGTAGATCAATGCCGGGGGATATGGGTGTTCTCTGATTTGTAATCATCAGGTGGCGGGTTCGAGTCCTGCAGCCGGCACCAAACACTAGTTTCAAGTAGTACCCGGAAGTCCCAAAACCCGCGTCCAGCCTAGCGCTAACGCGGGTTTTTTGTTTCCGGAAGTCCCGAGTGAGACCGGGGCATCCCCGAAATTTGGGGGTAAGATTCGGGGTATGACTTCGGGGATTTGGGGGTATGCCGTACCCCCGACGAACAATGAAAAGCAAACCTCTTACCGACGCCAAGTGCCGCAACGCGAAGTTCGATGCGGCCGGGGGAAACAAACTCTTCGACGGTGGCGGCCTGTTTCTTGATCTGCGCTCCAGCGGTTCGAAGAAGTGGCGGCTCAAATACCGGTTCAATGGCAAAGAAAACCTGCTGACGTTCGGCGACTATCCGACGACGTCGCTCGCTGATGCTCGTTCGAGGCGTGACGAAGCGAAGCGGCTGATAGCGGAGGGGAAGAACCCTGCGTTCGAGCGTGACATTGAGAAGCAGACTCGCGCTATCGCCGCACAGAACACCTTTGAGGCCGTCGCGCTGGAGTGGTACGAAGCGCAGCAAGCGACATGGAGCGCTTCACACGCGAGCCGAGTCAAGAAGCAGCTCGATCGCGAGGTGTTTCCCCTGATCGGCCAACGTCCGATTTCTTCGATCGGCGCACCGGATTTGCTCGCGGTCATTCGACGAATTGAAGGTCGTGAGGCGTTCCCGTGCAGCATCGCGACATCGTTGGCTACGAGTTCGGCATCGCGCATCGCCAGTACATCGGCGATGTTGTCCTCGACGGCTCGTTCGCCTGGCGCGCATCGCTGCCGGGCCTGTCCAGTAATTCGGGCACGGTGGTTGGCACACCCGACTTCGACGGCAAGACGCAGGTGGAGTTGGCAAGCGTCAGTGCCCAGGTCCCTTTCAAGATCGGCAGTCAGACGTTCTCGTACCAGTTCGGCTGGAACATGCAGAACGCACGTACGCCACTGGCTCCTTCGGACTATTTCACGATCGGCACGCGTTACGCCGTGCGCGGCTTCGATCAGCAACTGACGCTGGCTGCCGAGAGCGGCTGGGTCGTTTCCAACGAACTCGACTGGTATGTGCCGACGCCGGTTGGCACGCAAGCGCTTTATGCCGGGGTCGACGCCGGGCGCGTGCGAGGGCCCGCCGCGCAGTACCTGCTCGGTGAAACCTTGGTCGGCGCTGTTGTTGGCGTGCGCGGCAACCTCGCACCGAAGAACGTGCTGGGTGCGGCACTGAATTACGACGTGTCGCTTGGGTTGAGCAACCAGTCGGATCTGATCAACGCAGCGCAGGCTGCGTCGGAAGCGATCGCGAAGCAGATTGGTAGCTATGCGGACAGGAAGCGGGAGTCGGCACAGAAGAATGCCGACAGCGCAACCGATCCTACGCTCAAGGCACAGTATCAGCAGGAAGCCGATAGTTGGGCCGAGGGCGGCGACAATCGTGTTGCGCTGCATATCGCCGGCGGTGCGTTGACGGGTGGGTTGACCGGCGGTGGCTTGGGGGC
>NZ_WHNU01000064.1:0-39240 GCF_009362305.1 Burkholderia sp. BE17 | reverse complement strand
CAGCGTCAGATGTTTATAAGAGACAGGCCTCGTGGAAACCCTCGCTTGCCGAAATCCGATAGTGAAAAACCTTTCGGCGCCCTACCTTTGGCACGAATGCGACGCGGTGGCCCGGCGCCCGGAGACATCCCCGGCACGCGAACGCGGACCGGCCGGCCGCCGATATGCGTGCGCGGCCGGGCGATTGTGCGGAGATGAAAGAGGCGTACCCCGCGCGCGTCGAATTTCACCGAGCGATTCGGCGGGACGGCGGGGCGGCCAACCGCCAACAGCCAACCGCCGCCCCGCCGAACCATGCCGACAACGCACCGCGGTGCCTTTCTGGAGAGACGTTGATGGAACTTCCCCGTGGCGGATTCTGGAGAAACTGGGTGGGCAATCAGTCGTGCGTGGCCGCGCACCTGGCGTCGCCGACCAGCGAGGCCGAGATCGCGGAACTGGTGCGCACCGCGACGCGCCAGGGCAAGCACGTCCGATGCTCGGGGTCGGGGCACTCGTTCACGCCGGTCGTGGCGACGAGCGGCCTGCTGCTGTCGTTGCAGGACTACCAGGGCATCGTCGATGTCGATGAAGCGCGCAAGCGCGTGACGGTGAAGGCCGGCACCAAGCTCAATGCGGTGACGCGTCACCTGAAGCAGATCGGCCTGTCGCTCGTCAACCAGGGCGACATCGATTCGCAGGCGATTGCCGGTGCGTTCGCCACCGGCACGCACGGCACGGGGACGACGCTGAGCAACCTGTCGTCGCAGGTCGTCGGGATGCGCATCGTGCGTCCCGACGGCTCGATCATGGAAGTGAGCGACCGGAAGGACCTCGACCTGCTCCATGCGACGCAGGTGAATATCGGCATGTTCGGCGTGGTCTCGGAGATGACGCTGCAGGTGACCGATGCGTTCTGGCTGCACGACCGCGTCTGGCGCGAGGATTTCGAAGCGCTGATGGAGCAATACGACGACCTGGCGGCGCAGCATCGGCATTTCGGCTTCTTCTGGTGCCCGACGTCCGAAAGCCGCCACCTGTACTGCCTGCCCGACACCGCGAAGGTGTCGAATTCGAAGAAGGACTACGACGTGTGCGAGATCAAGGTGATGGATGTCACCGCCGAGCGCACGTTCCATGAGGGCGAACACGAGAAGATCGCATACAGCTCCGAGGTGTATGCGATCCACTACGTGCCGAACTTCCACGAGCTCGAGTACGCAGTGCCCGCGCAACACGGAAAGGAAGCGCTGCGCCGCGTCCGCGACCTCATTCTCACGAAGCACCGCGACTGCATTTTCCCGGTCGAATACCGCTTCACGAAGGGCGACCCGGCGTGGATCAGTCCGTTCAACCATCAGGACAGCGTCACGATTTCATGCTCGGGCGGCCCGAACGGCGTCGACTACTGGCCGTTCCTGAAGGACGTCGACGACATCCTGCGCGACTACGATTCGCGTCCGCACTGGGGCAAGCTGCACTTCACGAACCGCGAAGACGTGGACCGCTGGTTTCCCAAGGCGGAAGCATTCCGCGCGCTGCGCCGCAGCGTGGACCCCGAAGGTTACTTCCTCAACGATCATCTTCGGACGCTGTTCAGTTGAGCGCGCCGATCGAACCAGACAGGAGAACGAAGAATGAGTGTCAAGATTGACGGCCGCCTGGCCGGCAAGGTCGCCATCGTGAGCGGGGGCGCCGGCGGATGCGGCGCGGCTGCGTCCGAACTGTTCGCCGCACAGGGCGCGAAGGTTGCGATCGTCGATCGGGACGGCGCCGCCGCCGAAGCGCTCGCATCCCGGCTGCGCGATGCCGGCCTGCAGGCGATCGGCCTCGGCGCCGACGTGTCGAAACAGGCGGAGGTCCGGCAGGCCGTCGATGCGGCGCGGGAGCAGTACGGCAATGCGGACATCCTGTTCAATCATGCCGGGACGCTGATCGTCAAACCGTTCCTCGACATCGAAGAATCGGAATGGGACTGGCTGATGGGCGTGAACGTCAAGAGCATGTTCCTGATGACGAAGGCGGTACTGCCGCAGATGCTCGAGAAGGGGCGGGGCAGCATCGTGTGTACGTCGTCGATTTCCGCGGTCTGCGCGACGCCGGGCGAAGTGCTCTACGACGCGACCAAGGGCGCGTGCCACATGTTCGCGCGGGCTATTGCCGTCGAGTACCGCGACCGCGGGATTCGTTGCAACGCGCTGGCGCCGGGGTTCATCCGCACGCCGCACGGGATGCGCGAACTCAAGGACCTGCAGGCGATGGGCGTCGACGCGACCGAAGCGGCGATCGCGATTCAGCAGGGGCGGCTGTGCGAGCCGTCGGAAGTCGCGGCGGCCGCGCTGTTCCTCGCGTCCGACGAGTCGAGTTTCGTCAACGGCACCCATCTGTTCGTCGACAACTGTTTTTCGGCCGTCTGATTCGATGATGCCGGGCGATATCGGGGCGATATCGGGGCGATATCGGGGCGAGAGAAGGTGCCGTGCCGTCAGGTGGCGACTGCGCTTACACGACGCGACACGACCTGCGACGCTAATCGTGCCGGCCAACGCGAAAGACGCTGCGCAATTCGTCGTGGTTGTGGACGTTGAGCTTGCGATAGATCTTTCGCACATGATCGACGACGGTGCTGTCGCGCAGCGCGAGGGAGCGCGCGATTGCGGTTTGCGAGTGGCCGAGGACGAGTAGCGAACAGAGCTGCCGTTGTCGTTCCGTCAGACCGAACTCGAAGCCGAGCCGCTCGATTTCCAGTTCGTGCGGGAGGAAATGCTCGATGTAGATCACGATTGCCTGTTCGCAGTGCATCGCGCTCGCGTGCGCGAAGCGATACGCGTTGAATCGGAAGCGGCCGGCCGCATTGCGGCGTTCCATCGTGGCGGGTGCCACCGGGAGGCCGCACCAGATGCGATTGACGTTCGTCAGCAGCGGCGCAAGCCAGTTCGGAAAGCAGTCGCGACGATAGAACGCAAGCGGTTCGCCGGATGCGAGCGCCAGCATTCTTATGCTGTCCTCGCTCTGCAGCAAGACCTTCCCGGTGTTGTCGATGACCATGATCGACGACTGGCTGCCTTCCGCTTCGCGCGACGGCGGATGTATCGGGCACGAAAGCGCATGCGCGATATGTCGCGCGAAGGGCGCGATGTCCCGATGATTCTTTTCCGAGAACGGGTGACCGCCGGGTGCGCGGCACAGTTTCAGGCTTCCCCAGCCGCGAGTGCCATCGGTCGCCGTCAGCTCGAGACAATGCCGCATGCCGACCGGCCGCCACAGCTGCGCATACATGGCGCTCTTCAGCAGCGCGGCGTCGTAACGGGCGCTGTTTTCGAATCCGCGGCCGCGGCGCATCGCATCGGAGAACGTGACGCCGAGCACTTCCTGTTTCTCGGTGTTGTGGACTTCGGCAAAGTAGGTGGGCAGGACTTGATAGACGGTGTCGTTTTCGCTGTATACGTCCGACACGGCATAGTGCTCGTCGGTATAGAAGAACATGCCCCAGTCGGCGCCCACGATGCGCCGCGTCGCTTCAACCACATGAGGAATGACGAGGCGTGGTTCGATGCCGAACGAACACAGTCGCCGGATGTGGCCCGCTAGCGCGACATACTTGTCGGACATGGTGCGCCCCTTGAACTACGACGGGCCGGCTCGCGACTGCGTCGAACGAGGGCCGCGTGCACCTTGCGCATACGGTGTCCAGTTTAGGTCGGCATGTCGACGAATTCCACAATTGCCCCCTCGTCAGGGGGCGTTAAACCGGCAGGCCGATCTCTATCATTAATCCATTCCTGCCGGTTGCCCCGCCCGGTGCGCGGTGGCTCGAAGCGCGAGATTTGCCCGATCGCGGGCGCGCGCCGCAGGAACGTTCGATTCGCGTTGCGGCACGACGCGCAGGCAAGAGCATGCGCCAGCTGCCGTGAGGCAATGTTGCGCATTCGCATGCGAATGCGCTGGTCCGGGGGATGTCACAGGAGGACGCGAAGGTCGCTCGATGGAACCTCGAACGTGCGAAGCCGGCCTCTGACTGGAGTGACGCAGCAGAATGCTCGCGATTTGCGACGAGCGGTGCATGCCGTCACGGCCGATGTTGTCGCATCGGCGAGGTGCGTCGAATCGCGCGGACGGCGGACATCGGCTCCGTCCCCGCTGGATGAGTCGCAATGTTTTTTCATATGAGGTGCCACGATGAAGACGATGTACAAGGCGGCACTGGCCGCCGTTTGCATGCTGGGTGCGGCCGGGCTTGCCCGGGCGGACGGCGGAGCCGACACGGGCCCCGGCACGCCCTCGGATGCAGCGATCAGCGCCACCGCAGTGGGTTCCATGCCCAGTGCCGGGTCGCAGGCGGGCGGCCCCGCGGCGATCACGCGCGCTCAGGTGAAGCAGGAACTGATTCGCGCGCAGAAGTCGGGCGAGCTCGATCGGATGAATCAGTTCTACGGCGGCGGGGAATAGGGGCGGCGTGACGAACCGGCGCGGCCGCCCGGACCGTCGGCGGCCGCGTGGTCGGTGCGCTGGTTGCACGCGAGGACTGTTGCGACCGGCAACGCGATCCTCGCGAAGATCACGTGCATGACCGTCAGGCGAGGGTTCGACGGCCCGAAGGGTTGGATTGCCGGATCACGATCGTTCCGCGTCGATGTCGAAAAAAACCGACTCGCGGCATCACACCTGCGAGTCGGCGGTTTCAGCGAACTTCAGACGGACGGATCGACGTCCGCCTCGAGTTCGCGGATGCGCTCGAGATTCCGCGTGTCCTTCAGCACCGGCGGCCCCGCGAAGGTGTTGCGCACTCCGAAGCCGTACCAGATCACCATGAGCGCCGCCACGAAACCGACGAGCACGTAGAGCACCTTTTCATTCGGCGGCTGGATGCCGACATACGCAAGCACACAGGCGCCCACCAGTGCGAGCAACGCACACGGCTTCGACCAGATGCCCAGTTGGAACGGACCTTTTTCGGTCCACGTGCGGCCTTCGGCCAGCATCCCCGAGCCGAGCGGCATCGCATACGAGATGAATAGGAACACGGCGCTTCCGGCACTCAGCACCGAGAACGCATCGCCATACAACGTGACGACGATCGCGAGCACCGCACACGTCCAGATCGCGGGACCGGGCGTCCGGTGCGTGTGATTCACGCTGCGCAGCAGCTTCGACGCCGGCAGCCCGCCGTCGCGTGCGAACGCATACACCATTCGCGACGTCGACATGATCGCGGCGAGCCCGCACACGTAGTTGATGAAGAACATCGCGAGTTCGAGGCAGACGCGCAAGGTCTTCGGAATCGGCGCGAGTATCGCCTCGAAAAAGCCGGTGCCCTGTTTCATGCTGGCGGTCAGGTCGGGCATCACCAGCACGAATGCGCACACCATTACGTAGCCGAAGATCGCGGACCAGAACACCGACCCGATGATGCCGCGCGGCACGTTCTTGGCCGCATCGTGCGTCTCTTCCGACGTATGCGCGGAAGCGTCGAACCCGGTGATGGTGTAGGTCACCAGCAGCAGGCCGGACAGGAACGCGAGCGGCGTGGCCTGCTTCGGCCACGCACCGCCGTCGACACCGGTGAAATTGGTGAAGGTGACCAGCCGATGCGCATCGAACGCGACGGGCGAGTAGTAGAGCAGCGAAACGACCAGCGTGATCGTCACCACGAAAATCAGATAGCCCGACAGGTCGGTGATCCTGCTTGCGATCCTGATGCCGCGTGCGTTCAGGATGGCTTGCGAGATCGTGATGAACGCGATGAACGCCGTTTGATGCCACCAGGTCAGGCTGTCCGGGCTGACGCCGAACATCGGCGCGATCAGCGTCTTGAAGAACGGATCGTAGGTACCGAAGTTGATCGCGGCGATCACGAAGATGAGGCCGATCAGGTTGAGCCACGCCGTCATCCACCCCCATTTCTTCCCGCCGAGGATCGCGCCCCAGTGATAGAGGCCGCCTGCCGTCGGGAACGCGGACGCGATCTGCGACATCGACACGGCGACGATCAGCGCGAACAGCGAACCCAACGGCCAGCCCAGGCCGATCGATGCGCCGCCGGTGGCGGAAAACGCGAGCTGAAATGCGGTAATGCCGCCCGACAGGATGCAGATCACCGAAAACGACACGGCGAAGTTCGAGAAACCGCTCATACGTCTCGACAGTTCCTGCGCATAGCCCATCTTGTGCAGGAGGCTTACGTCACTGTCGGTGCCTGAATCAGGCGCGAGTTTTGCATCCATGTTCGCTCCGTCACGAATGTCCTGCGTGGCAGGACTGTCATCGCCGCCCGGGCCATGGGTTACGGCCCGCTCCTGGATTTCGTCGGCGGCACGCGATGCCGCGGTTGAACGGCATCGCGTTCCGGCCCGATGCGTGAACGGTATGAAACCAAATTTCCAGTCAATATCGGATTTCGGCAATGTAGTGAAAATCCGGATGCGTGCACTGTTTGAGGGCATGCCGGCGGATTATTTTCTCGTCCTGAATGCCGGATGATGCCCGGATGCCCTGCATTTGCCGAAAGGCGATTGCTGCGGATCAAGTGGGCTCCCGGCATGGCGTCAACCTGCACTCGGCCCGGATGCCGGGCGGCGGCGTCGAACCGTCCGTTTCGGTGCGAAGCGGCTGCTTACGATCTGATTCGGCGCGAACATGCAGGTGGCCGCACGCGTCGTCGGAACGCCAGGCATCGTGGCTCGATCGCTACGGACCCCGAAACCGTTGACGGCCTATTCTGTCTGCCGCTTGTCGCGTCGCTGCCCGAAGCGCGCACGATAGTCGCGCGGCGATGTGCCGACCCGTTTGGCGAACGCACGCTGCAACGCGTCCACGCTGCCGAATCCCGAACGTTCCGCTATCCGTTCGAGCGGCCAGTCGGCTCGCTCCAGCAGCACCTTCGCGCGCTCGACCCGTGCTGCCAGCACGTATTGCGCGGGCGAGAGCCCGGTCTCCTTGAAGAAATTGCGCGCAAACGTCCGTTCGCTCATGTGCATGCGGGCGGCCAGCGCGGTTACGCCAAGATCGCCGGTCGGATCGTCGGCGATTTCGGCGAGCAGCGCGCGCATGCGCGGCGTCGCGCTCGCCTGGATGTCGAGCCCGACACTGAACTGCGCTTGTCCGCCGGGGCGGTGCATGAACAGCACGAGTTCGCGTGCGACCGCGAGCGCGGTCGGCGCACCGCAGTCCGCCTCGACGAGCGCAAGACACAGGTCGATGCCGGCTGTCACGCCGGCCGAGGTATGGAACGGCGGGTCGCTTACGTAGATCGCGTCCGGCTCGACCCGTGCTTCAGGACACAGCGCCTGTAGCGTCGAACATTGGTTCCAGTGCGTGGTCGCACGTTTGCCGTCCAGCCATCCGCCGGCGGCGAGCACGAACGCGCCCGTGCAGATGCTCGCGATTCGCCGCGTGCTCGCGATCCGCGTGCGCAGCCACGGCAGCACGCCGGCATCCGACGCTGCGTGTCGCAGCGCCGCTTCGTTGCCGCCGGCGACGATGATCGTGTCGATACGCTCGGGCAGTGCCGCAAGTGCGGTCGGACCGGCGAGGCGCAGGCCTGCGTGCGTGACGATGTCGTCCCCTTCTCGCGATGCGAGCGTGAGCCGGTACGGCACGGCATGGCCGGGAAGGTAACGGTTCGCGACCGCGAACACTTCCATCGGGCCCGTGATGTCGAGTGACTGGACGCCTTCGAAGCCGACGACAACGATGTCGCGTGCCGGACAGGTTGAGTGGGACATGGCAGAAAATGCGGTGGAGTTGTCCTTGTGACCGCGAGCATGATCCTTGTAATTTCCCGGACGTGCAATCGATCGACGCGGGTGGGCGATGCGGGAACGGAAGACAGGCAGGGCGATGCGCCGGACAGCGGTGCTGCTCGTGTGCGGGATGCTTGGCGCGTGGGCGTTGGGGCGGCCGGTGCAGACGATGGCGGAAGATACGCTGCCGGTCGTACGAACACTGGCGACAAGTGCGCCGAAGGAGGGCCGCAGGCGGCCTCTCGTTGCGATCGTCGCGGACAACGCCGGAACGGAGACGACCGATTTCATCGTCCCTTACGCGATTCTGAAGACGTCCGGTGCGGCCGATGTCGTTGCCGTATCGGCCGACGAAGGCGCTGTCGAACTGATGCCCGCGCTGCGCATGCTGGCCGATACCACGTTCGACCGGTTCGACGCCACCGTCCCGTCGGGTGCGGATGTCGTGATCGTGCCCGCGCTGCATCGTGCCGACCGGCCGGCGGTGCTGGCGTGGCTGCGCAGGCAGGCCGCTAACGGCGCGACGATGGTGGCGATCTGCGACGGCGCAGAGGTTCTCGCGAACGCCGGCCTGCTGCGGCATCGCACCGCGACGTCTCACTGGTATTCGCGCGACCGCCTGCGTCGCCGTTTCGCCGATACGACGTGGATCGACGATCGTCGTTATGTGATGGACGGCACCGTAATGACGACGACCGGCGTGTCGGCGTCGATTCCCGCTTCGCTCGCATTGGTGAGTGCGCTGGGCGGGCCGGCAGCGGCCCGCGAGACTGCGCGGAACCTCGGCGCGCAAGCATGGAACGATGTTCACGACGGTAGCCGGTTCGTGTTGACCGCGCGTGCAGTGGCGACCGCGTTGCTGAACCGCGTTGCGTTCTGGCGGCATGAGACGTTCGACCTTCCGGTCGGGAACGGGTTTGACGAACTTTCGGTTGCGTTGACCGCCGACGCCTGGGCGCGGACATGGCGCAGCGATGTTGTCGCGACGGCGGACGCGCGCGTGATCGAGTCGAAGCACGGGCTGCGGTTGCTGACGCAGCCGGCGAATGTCCGGCACGAGCGCATGACGATTCCGGACGATCGGCGTGGTGAAGCGGTGCTTCCCGGCGTCCTCGCAGACATCGCGGCACGCTATGGTCACGCGACGTCAGGCTGGGTCGCGCTGCAACTGGAGTATCCGAGGTAGCTGCCGCAGCGTGCGGTGCCGGGCGCGCGCTGAGCGGGCGGAATTCGTGCAGCGCCCGCCGCAAACAACGCCTCCCACCTGAGGAAGGCCCCGCGCGGAACGATCTCCAGGCCGATGAGCCCGGCCTTCGCGGGCGGGAACTCGAGCAGAGCGTGCCGCGCGCCTACCGTCGAATCGCACGCCGCAATGATCGCTCGCCCGCGCGCCACGCGTGGAGCTCAAGGTGCGATCACGGTCATCCTGAACGGCCCGCCGTTCGCCGCCGCATGCGCGACCGCTTCGTTCGCATCGTCGAGCGCGAACACCGTCACGTCGAATTGCCCGAGGTCGAGCAGCCCGCCGCGGACGAGCCCCGTCATCAGCGTCACGGCTTCCGTCGGGCACATCCACTTGCCGCGCAGCGTGATGTCGTTGCGCATGATCCACGGATACGGCAGTTCGAGCCCTGCACCGCCGAGCATGCCGACGCCGCCCATCAGCACCACGCGCCCGTACGGGCGCACCGCCATTACCGCGGCACGCACCGTCGTCGCGGGCACCGCCGGCGGCATCAGGTCGAGCACGCAGTCGATCGGCCCCGGCGCCGCCTGCTGCATGCGTGCGCGATCCGTGGCTTCGTCGCCGGTCAGCGCGACGGTGCGCACGCGTTCGCCGAAGCGGCGTTCGAGATTCGCGAGCGTGCGCGCATTGCGGCCGGGCGCGACCACGCACCGCGCGCCCATCGCCAGCGCCACCGCGATGCCTGCGCTGCCGAAGTTGCCGGTCGCGCCGCTGACGAGCACGATCTCGCCCGCGCGCAGATCGGACGCGAGCAGCCCGCCGTACGGCACGAGCAGCGTATTGAGCGCGCACCAGCGCGCGGCGTCGGCCGGCGGGATGTCGCCGATGCGCACGGCGTTCTCGGTCGGCACCCGCAGTTTTTCGGCGAACGGGCCGTCGTGAAAGTAACGCTGCAGCAGCTTGCCGCCTTCGCCGCGCGCGCTCCAGCCCTGCAGCACGATGTCGGGCATCAGCGCATCGTCGCGCGCGCGCACGGTCGGATCGCAGAACACCCAGTCGCCCGGCTGCAACTTCGTCGCGTCGGGGCCGGTTTGCCGGACCCGGCCGATTGCGCCGCAGCCGGGCACCATCGGCAGCTCGATCGGGTACTGACGCTCGCCGCTGAACACTTCCCGTGCATAGGGCAGCACCGGTGCCGCAACGACATCCACGATGACCTCGCCGGTGCCGAGCACTGGGTCCGGCATCGTCTCGATCGCGAGCGGCGTGCCGAGCGACTTCAGAATCGCAGCTTTCATGACTGTTCCAGAGGGTGGGAGACGCACCGATTCTGGCAGGCTTAGAATCCGCAACAAGGCCCGGCACGAGCCCAGGATCGGCCGATACCACCCTGCACGGAGCGACCTCGATGACCGTTACGACGCGAACCCCGTTCGGCGATTTTCTGCGCTCGCGGCGCAAGAAGCTGCGGCCGGATGCCGTCGGCCTGCACGACGGCCCGCGCCGGCGCACGCCCGGCCTGCGGCGCGAGGAAGTCGCGGAACTGGCGGGCATCGGCGTCGACTGGTATGTGCGGCTGGAGCAGGGGCGCGACGTCAGCCCGTCGGACGCGACGCTCGACGCGCTGGCACGCGCATTGCGGCTGGACAAGGCCGAGGCCGCCCATCTGCGCGCGCTCGCGCGGCGCGACACGTCGCGTGCGTTCGTGCCGGAGAGCGTGCCGCCCACCATCGCGCGGCTCGTCGCGAATCTTCACCTGCCTGCGTACGTGACCGGGCGGCGCTGGGACATCCTCGCGTGGAATGCCGCCGCGGCCGACCTGCTCGGCTTCGATCGGCTCGCGGAAGCCGACCGCAACATCCTGGTCTACATGTTCGTCGAGCCGCACGCGCGTCGGCTCTTTGCCGGGAGTTGGGCCGACGAAGCGCGCCGGATGATCGCGCTGTTTCGCACGAGCCATGATCTCCATGCGAACGATCCGGCGTTCATTGCGCTGGTGGAGCGCCTGCGCGCGAGCAGCGACGAGTTCGCGACATGGTGGGATGCGCACGACGTGCGCAGCGGGGTGTCCGGGCAGAAGGTGTTCGCGCATGCGCAACGCGGCACGCAGCGCTACGAATACGCGACGTTTCAGGCGAACGACGATCCCGCGTTGAAGCTGGCGATTTATACGCCGGTGAGTGGCGATGGGGGCGTCGCCGAATAGCGGCGCGCGAGCGACAGGATTGCCGGCGGGGCATGCAACGGCAGTCGTCAGCCGGGTGGCCGAGGCTTGATTGGTTGGCCTGCGTCACCACCCGGCGACGTCTCAACGCATCGGCGTCCTGTGCGTGCGACGGCGGGTGGTGCAGCGTGTTCGGGCCGTGTTCCGCGTCAGGCCGTGTGCCGAGCCGCCAGACGATTCCAGAGCGCCGCTGACCGGCTGCCGCTTCGGCAATACGCGAGCACGGGTTTCGGCAGCGTGTCGAGCAATGCTTCGAACGCATCGACTTCCGCGTCGCCAATGCGATCGCGCTCGACCGGCAGGTGGCGCGCTTCGAGGCCCAGTTCGCGGGCAGCCGCCGCGATCTCGTCGAACGCGGGCTGATCGTCGCCTTCGCCGTCCGGGCGATTGCAGATGACCGAGCGGAAGCCCGCATTCCGGATCGCCTTCAGGTCGGCCGGCGTGATCTGCCGCGAAGCTGAAAACCCGTTCGCAGCCGTCGCGCGGCATTGTTCGATCGCTTTCCGGAAACAGGCGATCGCGAAATCGACGTCCTGCTCGGTCGTAAAGCGACCGAAGCTCACGCGCACGGTGCGGCCGGCAGCCTCAGCATCGAGGCCGATCGCGGTCAGCACGTGCGACGGTGCGCCGCTGGTCGAGTTGCATGCGGATGTAGACGACACGGCGAGCGCTTCGCCGAGCATGAACGGGAAAAAGCCGGGTGCGCTCACCGTCAGGCTCAACGTGTGCGGGATGCGGCGCGCAGCGGCCGCGTTCTGCGTGACATCGCCGAGCGCGAACAGCGCGTCCGTCAGGCGTGCGCCGAGCGCAGCAATCCGCACGGCTTCGCCGTCGAGTTTTTCAGCGGCGAGTTCGCACGCGACGCCCATGCCGACGATCTGATGCGTCGCGAGCGTGCCCGAGCGCAACCCGCGCTCGTGTCCGCCGCCATGAATCTGCGGGGCGATCCGGTCGGCGATGTCGCGGCGCACGAACAGCGCGCCGATGCCCTTGGGGCCGTAAACCTTGTGCGCGGACATCGACATCATGTCGATGCCGAGCGCACGCACGTCGATCGGCGTCTTGCCGAGCGCTTGCGCGGCGTCGACGTGGAGCAGCGCGCCTGCGGCGTGCACGATGCGCGCGATCGCGGCGATGTCGGCCAGCGTGCCGATCTCGTTGTTCACGAGCATCAGCGACACGAGGCCGGTATCGGGGCCGATCGCCGCGGCGACCGCGTCGGCGGTGATTTCGCCGTCGCGCGTGGGCGTCAGGAAGGTGACCGACATCCCGCGCTTCGACAGGTTCGCCATCGTATCGAGAATGGCCTTGTGCTCGAGGCGGCTCGTGATCAGGTGGCGCTTGTCGGTCGCGGTGTCCGCATAACCCTTCAGCGCGAGGTTGTTCGATTCGGTGGCGCCCGACGTCCAGACGATCTCGTCGGCATCCGCGCCGATCAGCGCTGCGACTTGCGCGCGAGCGCGCTCGACCTGTTCCCGGGCCAGCCGGCCGGCGGCATGCGAGCTCGATGCGGGATTGCCGAAGATGCCGTCGAAGCCGAGGCAGGCCGTCATCGCTTCGATCACGCGGGGATCCGCGGGCGTCGTTGCCGCGTAGTCGAGGTAGTGCAGCGGGGTGGTATCGCTCATGTCCGTTTCTTGCCGATTCTGAATGGGAGAAATGATACGGGGGACAGGAGGGAAAATGGATCCAAAATAGGTCGGTGATCCAGCTTGATATGGAATAACGTTTTCTTTTAATGTGGAATGGTGGAATCTGTTTCTTGGTGGGCGGGACCGTGCGCGACGTGCCCCCATTGCCGGGTTGCCGTGAAACGATGGGCACGCGGCGCCTTCCAGCGTTGTTTCCCATTCGGGGGCGGTCGCTACTGTTCCCCGGGTTCGATCAAGTCGTTACTGTGGATCGGATGGCTTGGCCAGTCGGTGAGCGTCCCGAACCCATGCATGCAATGCGCTTTCGTACTTTGCCGGGATCGTAATCGTCAGTGTGGCCAGGCGCGTGTCGTTGCCCGGCAGTTCCAGATACCTTTGCCAGGCCTTCCGCACAAGTTGCGACATGGCAGAACACGTCATGCCGAGTTCGGCGGCAAGCGCACGCTGTGACCGGCCCTTCACGAAGATTTCAAACAACGCCCAATGGTTGATGGGCTTGATCCGGGTATCTTGGAGCTTCAACAGTCGGAACTGTTCGGCGCTCATGCGTCGGCTTTGCCGCATTCAGACACGCCCGGAAGTTTGCAGGGAAGAAATCAACGCCGCGCCGCAGGATGTCTTGTGGCCGTCGAATGCTGCGGCGCTGCCTTCGACATCAAACGCCGTGTCACCTTCGGCAATCACACCGGCTCCGTGAATCGGACATGAACACGCGTCGCCAATGCGGGCGACCGCGCGCCCCATTACCTTGCTCCTTCCGGCTCCGGACTCGACCCGGCCGCCGTGGGTGTGTACGTCGCCTACTCGAATAATTCCTCGCATATAACCAATCTCCTGAATGACTTGGCGCGGTGGCCGCGTTCGCTCGAAACGCGCTGCCGCGTCGGTTTGCATCACCACGAATAGCCCTGCGTTCCGTAGTTCGTGTCGTGACGACGGCCCCACCACGGCAGATAGGCGTTGTTCCCGCCGCGCGCGCGGAACCAGTCCTTGTCCGGATCGATCGTCGTGAGTTTCGATGGTGGCATCACCACGACGGCGACGGGATGCTCCGGGTCGGTCGTGCCGGCGACACGCCATCGCTATGCGCGAACATCGCGATGCCATGACCGCCATGCAGACCGATGCGCTCGCCGCTGGCGAGTTGCACGTGCTGCCGTGCGATCTGATCGATGTTCTCGCCCGCATACATGACATGCGTTTTGGGAGTGACGTGCAGCGATCCTGCCTGCGCGCCGAACGCCAGCAATGCGGATGCGTCACCGGCTGCGCCGGATTCCGCGCTGCCGGGTGTCCAGTTGCGGAACGCATCGGCGATCTTGTCCTGGCCGACGGTATCGGCGGACTGTCCGCCATGCTGGCCGGCATAGTCGCCGAGCGATTTGAACAGTTCGGCGCACTGGTCGAGCAAGTGAATCAGCTCGTCGCGATCGATCTGACCACCGGTCGCGCGTGTGCGCGCATAGGTCGACAATAGAATGCCCTGGGCGGCGCGCAACGCCGCTGCGGCGTCGGTGCGCAGTTCCGCACCTTCGCCCCGATCGCTTCCGTGTCCGTCTTTCCGGGGCTGCGTCAGGTACCCCAGATTCAATTGGGTATGCGCGTGTTCGCTCGCCAACTGCGCCGAGATTTGCGATGGCGTATCGTCCAGGCGAAGCTGGTTGTACCGACGACCCTTGATTTCCTTCGTTTTGATCCCGGACACGTAGCGGTTGCCGGGTAGCGCGCCGGCATGCGTGAAAGTCGCGGGCGGGTTTGCGCCGTTGCTCAAAACCCCGATGATGACCAACCGGTCCGGATCGCCCGACAGGCACCCCAGCAAGACTTCCATGCCGACGCGGGGGAGGAAGAGCGCACCGAAGTTGCCGCCCGCGAGACTCGCCGCGACACGTATGGGCGCGCTGTCGCCGGCCGACCCGTTCGTTCCGGCACCTTGCGCGTGCGCGTGATCCTCCGGATCGAAGCCGTGAATCCGCACGCGCACGCGGCCGGCTTTGTCGCAGAACACTTCTTCCCCCTGCGTGCCGACGATCGTGCCGGTCAGCAGGTGAGCCGGCGGGAGGTCGATTTCCGGATCGTAGGACGGCTTGAGCGGCACACCGCGACGCACGCACGTGAAACTGTTCTCGTAACGCGTGTCCGTTTGGTCCGACGCATCGGCCGGCGGGAACGGTGTGGTTCGCGTGAGATTCCGGCTCGCCGCGAACAGCGCGTTCACGCGGCTCGTCAGGTCTTTCGGCAGGTTGTTCAGGATATCGTGCCGAGCCGACGTCACGACGAACTGCCGCTGTTCAGCCAGCTTCATGTCCAGTTCGGGGTCGCCCGTCAGCGTGAACCAGTAGCCGACAGGCATATCGCGCACGCTACTGATACCGTCGCAGCGCTCCGCTTCGAACTGGTGGGCGAGTATCCGGTCGTGCGTGATGCGGTCGTGATCGTTCCACGAATCGCCGACGTGCGGAATATCGATCGCCACATCGGTCAGCAGTCGGGCAAGGTCGTTGCCGGCGTCGCCCTGATCGATGCTGCTTGCGATGACGGAGACGTCCATGCGGGCCGTCTTGTAGTCCCACGACGGACGGCTGGCTTTGCCGGGAGACAGGCTTTGATAACGAGCGAACAGCGTCACCGTATTGCGTAGTTCGGTTCCTGCATCACGCGGGTGAAGACGCACGGTACCGGCGGGTGATTCCGCCAATCGAAGCGGGTCATCGCAGAATACGAGCGTATGGATCGGCCGCTCTTCGGTCGTGCTACGCGCCCCTCCGACCGGCCCGGCCTTCGCAAAAACCGTGATGCCGTCGCGCCGCAGCAGTCGACGCACAAAACGAGCGTCCGACTCGTTGACCTGCCGCGTCAGTTCGCGTGCCGGATAGCGCTCGGTTCGCAATCCGGACAGGTCGAAATCGAATGCACGCGCGAGTGCGGCGCTGCGTTGTCGCCATTCGTTCATCAGCGTGGCAAGAACCTCGATAACGCTCATCGATCGGAATACGCGGGAGTTGGTGCGGTAGTCCATCAACGAAAGCGCATCGCAGACGTGCAACTGGTACACCGTCAGCTCGCCATCGGATTGACCGATATGCACGTCCCGCACGATTGCATTGATCGTCCGCACGTCGCCCCGGTCGGTCGTCAGGCGGACCGATACAGGCAGGCCGAGAAACAGCGTGGGGGATAGATGATCGCGTGTGGAAACGCAGGTCAGGTACCCGTCGATGCCCGACATCAACCCTTCGCGGATATCGGCATGATGGAGCGCCAGCAGATGGCCGACTGCGCGTTGCGCCTGCCCGAAATGAAGGGCGACCGGCCGCTTGTTCCAGTCGACAAGACCGGATGCAAAGTTTCGAAGTGTTGCTGCTATCGACATAACGGCAATCTCGTTATTATTTTCCGGATTCGGACTTGTTCGAATCGGACTCTCGGTTTAATAAAGCGACGACACTCGTAATTTCGATGCGGAGAATATCAAATTTATATCGGTTTCAATGCATATTGATATTTCGAGACGAAAAATAACGCCTTGGGAAACAGTGTTTGACGTTTTTTGTCGAGGTGGATTTTTTAATAAAAGTCCTATGTAGAGCATATTTGGCGATATTCATGTCTGATCTTTGCGAGTCAGCCGCGCCGCGGTGACTGGCTTTTCGTCAAACTGAATTAGGTTGCCAAAATTCAAAAATCAGACTTTTCCCGATTCGGAATGGACTGCGACACATTGCGGTGTCGGAAGGGAGCCCAGCATGCCGGTTCGTCTGCATGCAGGGCGTAAACGGAGCGGTACGCCGATTCTTCGATGTCCATGAGGGATTTCCCCGTGACGCATGCGCGTGAGCGTCATTTCAACGCCGCGTCCATTCGCTCCGCGCTTCCCCGTAGACACTTCCCGCCCCCTCGCGTCCGATTATTTGCATTTCGCGAATGGCGCGTTCGCCGGTTGTTCCATACCCGATCCGCAGCCTTGCACCTATCGTGGTGGCGTCGGCTGGCTGGATTCGATGCGTCGAACCGGAAAGGCGGCCGGCACTTCGTCGCGATTCGCGTCGCACACCACACGAAAAACATCGGACCTGACTCATGCGCAGGCGCTGCGGCGCGCGCAGGCGAACCAGCGTCCTCGGAGACGGAAATGAAAGCAAACGAGTGGGATACCTCCTATGAGTGGAAGGCGGTGACGCTGCTGGCGCTCGGCTTCGGGCTGGTCGGCCTCGACCGCTGGCTCATCGCGCCGCTGTTCCCTTCGATCATGAAGGACCTCAACCTGACCGCGCAGGACGTCGGCAACTGCATCGGCGTGCTCGGCCTGTCGTGGGGCGTGTTCGCGGCGCTGATGGGCGGCATCTCGGACAAGATCGGCCGCAGGAAGGTGCTCATTCCCGCCATCATCGCGTTCTCGCTGCTGTCGGGTTTTTCGGGGCTCGCGGGCGGCCTGCTCGGGCTGATGGTGATTCGCGGGCTGATGGGCGTCGCGGAGGGTTCGTTCTGCCCGACGAGCTTCGCGGCGACGGCCGACGCGTCGCATCCGCGGCGGCGCGGCCTGAATCTCGGCCTGCAGCAAAGCGGCTTCGCGCTGTTCGGCCTGGCGCTGTCGCCGATTATCGCCACGCAGCTGCTCGGCTTCGTGTCGTGGCGCTGGGTCTTTGCACTGGTGGCGATTCCCGGCCTGATCCTCGGGGCGATCATGTTCTTCGTCATCCGCGAACCGAAGGTCGTGAAGGAGGTCGCGTCGGAACACGCGCCGGCGTCGCTCGGCCATGTGCTCAAGAGCCGAAACATCCTCGTGGCGATGGCCGCACTGTGCTGCGCGATGACCGGCGTCTTCGTGCTCGGCGCGCTGCTGCCGCTGTACCTGACCGATTACCTGTCGCTCGGCACGCAGAAGATGGGCCTCGTGGTGTCGGCGATCGGCTTCGGCGGCTTTCTCGGGCAGTTCGGGTTGCCCGGCCTCTCCGACCTGGTCGGGCGCCGCCTCGCGAGCATCGTCGGCTTCGCGGGAACGGCCGTGATGCTCTATATCTTCCGCGGCCTCGGCCCGCAGCCGCTCGCGTTGTTCGGCGTCCTGTTCGTCGCGTCGTTCTTCACGCTCGGGCTGGTGTCGCTGCTGTCCGGCCCGGTCGCGACCGAGGCTGCGCCCGTCGGCCTCGTGTCGACGTCGATCGGCGTGGTGGTCGGCGTCGGCGAGATCTTCGGCGGCGGCATCGCGCCGGCGATGGGCGGCTACGTCGCGGCACACTTCGGCATCCAGAACATTATGTGGTTGCCGATGTGCGCGGTCGTGCTGGGTATCCTGGTCAGCATGCTGTTGAAGGAAACCGCGCCTGCCGTGCTGCAGCGTCGCGTGGTCGTGCAACCCGAGCTGGCAGCCGGCGAGCAACCGAGGTAATGCCCGCGCGGGCGCGGGTGCTGGCGAACGCCGGTGTCGCTCCGCTCCGCGATTGACATCGATTCGGCGACACAGTGACGCTTTTCGCATGACACAGCCCGTTGCCCGGTGCAGGTAGACTGCCGGTTTCGCTGTCGAAAAAAAGGCGCGGTATGGACCGGTTTCTCAGCATCGAGGCATTCGTAAGAGTCGCGGAGGCGAGCAGCTTCGCCGAGGCCGCGCGGCAGCTTGGTGTGACGAGTTCGGTCGTGACGAACCGCATCCAGCAGCTCGAGAAGTTCGTCAATGCGCCGCTGTTCCATCGCAGCACGCGCCACGTGCGCTTGTCCGAAGTGGGCGAGGCGTTTTATCGCGAGTGCGCGGAGGTGGTGGGGCGCGTCAACGAGTTGACGGACCAGATGCGCGAGCTTCGCGCCACGCCGACCGGGCGGCTGCGCATCCAGATGCTGCCCGGTTTCGCGCTCGATCACTTCGGTGCGCCGCTGGTCGAATTCAATCGACGCTACCCGGGCATCCAGCTCGACGTCATCGTCAATGATCGCGTGGTCGACCCTGTCGAAGAAGGTTTCGACATCGCGTTCCAGATCTTTCCGCCGATTTCCGAATCGCTGATCGAACGACGACTGTTCACGGTCAGGCGTCTCTTCTGCGCGTCGCCCGCTTACCTCGAAGCGCATGGTGCGCCACAACATCCGCGCGATTTGCTGCAGCACACCACCGCGCTGTATTCGGGTTATCCGTCGCGCAATCGCTGGACGATGACGCGCGACGACGAGGTCGTCGAAATGGAGCTGCCGGGCATGATTCGCTCGAACTCCGTTCACCTGCTGCGCGAGTACGCGCTGACCGGCGGCGGCGTCGTTTGCCTGCCCACGCTCGTGGCGAGCGACGCGCTCGTCGCGGGCCGGCTGGTGCCGATCCTGACCGACTACCAGCTCGCGCCGCTGAGCTTTGCAGCCGTCTATCCCGCAACGCAGCGACAGGCGTTGAAGGTGAAGGCGCTGGTCGAATTCCTCGCCGACTACATCGGCGACGAATCCCCGTGGGATCTTCCGCTTCTGGAGCGTGGCTGGGTGCGGTGAGCCGCGGGATTATTCGCGAAACGCAAATGCCGTAATCGCCATCCGTTGCCTTGTTGCCGCTGTCCGTTGCCCCTAGAGTGGAATCCAACAAGCGGTTCAACTCAGGAGACAGCAATGACCGACACGGCATTCCACACCGTCTTTGGCTCGCTCGACAGCTACAAGAAGGGCGAGATCGAAATCACCAGCGGCAGCGCCCAGCACTACGCCTTCTCGAACGTCTTCGAGGTGGCATCGAAGTCGGCCCCTTACGAAAAGGTCGTCGCCGGCAAGAATCTCGAATACGTGATCGAAGTGCTGAGGACCGAGGGCCAGTCGCCCTGGTTCGCATGTGCGCATGACGAATTCACGATCCAGATGGACGGCGAAGTCCGGATCGAATTCATCAAGCTCGACACGCCGCCGGCATCGGGCCGCGGCACCGTCAGCGCCGGCGCGCAACCGGCCGGCCGCAAGATGGGGTACGTCGTCCTGCGCAAGGGGCATCAGGCGCTGCTGCCGGCCGGCTGTGCATACCGCTTCGTCGCCGGCAAGCCGGGTGTCGCGCTCGTGCAGACCATCCTCGGCGAGCTGTCCGTCGAGAAGTGGGCCGAGATCTGCCTGCACTGACTGTTCCGACCGCTCACATTCGAATATTCCAGGAGACACGTTATGGCCACCCTCGAGACCCTCGACCCTTCCGCCGGTTTTGCCGCCGATCTGGTGCGATCCACGCAAGCCGATGCCGTCACCGGTTATCGCCGCTTCCAGCTCGGCGAGTTCGCGTTCCAGCGCGACGAGTATTTCGTGAAGATCAGCTGGCCCGCGAAAGGCCAGACCCGCACGCATGCGATGCCGGCGGACGCGTTCCTGCGCGCAATGATGCGCGACGTGGCGTGGGGCTTCTTCTACGGGTGGGTGAATTTCGATCACGTGTTCGGCACGCGCAATCACTACGGCAAGGTGGACATGTACGCGGGCACCTTCAACGGCATCCTGAAAGACGCCGGGGTCGACTACACCGAGACCTTCGAAACGCCGACGATCATGGCGACCTTCAAGGCGATGCTGCACGACTGGACGAACGAGGGATTCGACCCGTTCGCGGCGCCCGAGGAAACGGGCACGGCATTCGGGCGCAAGCATGGCGACAACGGTTCGGCCATCGAGCGCACGCGGATCGCGACGCGCCGCATGCCGGGCCTCGAAGGCGATTCGCCGCTGCGCGACGAATTGCCGGTCAACCGCGCGTTCCTCGACGTCGCGCAGGACGAGCCGGAAGTGCATGTCGAGCCGGGCTTCGAAGGCGAACTGCATGCATTCAACCTGTTCAAGTACCTGTCGCGCTCGGACGTGACGTGGAATCCGTCGGTCACGTCGGCGTGCGGGCGCAGCCTGTTCTGCCCGACCACCGAGGAATTCATCCTGCCCGTGTTCCATGGCAACGACCGCGTCGAATGGTTCCTGCAACTGTCCGACGAAATCGTGTGGGACATCGGCGACAAGAACACCGGCGCACCGCGGGCACGCGTCACGATGCGCGCCGGCGACATTTGCGCGATGCCCGCCGACATCCGGCACCAGGGCTACTCGACGAAGCGTTCGATGCTGCTGGTCTGGGAAAACGCGACGCCGGACCTGCCGCAACGCTACGAGAGCGGCGAGCTCGCGCCGTATCCGATCGCGTTCTGAGCAGCGCTTCAGTTTCAGCTTCAGCACAATACCGAGGACGTTTCATGCAAACCCAACTCTTCATCGACGGGCGCTTCGTTGACGCCGTCGACCGCGGCACGATCGACGTGCTGAATCCTCACGACGGCTCCGTCATCACGAAGATCGCCGCGGCCACAGCGGCGGACGTGGACCTGGCCGTCGAAGCGGCGACCCGCGCGTTCCCGAAATGGTCGGCCATGCCGGCAGCCGAACGCGGCCGGCTGCTGCTGCGCCTCGCCGATGCGATCGAGGCCCATGCGGAGGAGCTGGCGCAGCTCGAATCGCTCGACACCGGCCACCCGATTCGCGATTCGCGCGCGCTCGACGTGCCGCGCACGGCGGCGTGCTTCCGCTACTTCGGCGGCATGGCCGACAAGCTGCAAGGCTCGGTGATTCCCGTCGACACCGGCTTCCTGAACTATGTGCAGCGCGCGCCGATCGGCGTCGTCGGGCAGATCGTGCCGTGGAATTTCCCGCTGATGTTCACGAGCTGGAAGATGGGCCCGGCGCTGGCCGCCGGCAACACGGTGGTGCTCAAGCCGTCGGAAATCACGCCGCTGTCGACGTTGCGCATCGTCGAACTGATGGCCGAGGTCGGGTTCCCCGCGGGCGTCGTCAATATCGTTCCCGGTTACGGGCATACGGCCGGCCAGCGGCTCGCCGAACACCCGGGCGTCGGCAAGATCGCGTTCACGGGTTCGACCGCAACCGGCCGCCGGATCGTCGAAGCGTCGCAGGGCAACCTGAAGCGCGTTCAACTGGAACTGGGCGGCAAGGGCGCCAACATCGTCTTCGACGATGCCAACCTCGACGCGGCCATCAACGGCGCCGCATGGGCGATCTTTCATAACCAGGGGCAGGCGTGTATCGCGGGGTCGCGCCTCGTGCTGCACGAGCGCATCGCGGATGCGTTCCTCGAACGGTTCGTTGCGCTCGCATCGTCGATCCGGATCGGCAACCCGTTCGACGCCAACACCGAGATGGGCCCGCTGACGTCGAAGCAGCACCTCGATCGCGTGCTGTCGTTCGTCGACGTCGCACGCGAGCAGGGCGGCCGCGTGCTCACCGGCGGCAGCGCACCGCAAGATCCGGCGCTGGCCAATGGCTACTATGTGCGCCCGACGGTCATCGAAGCGAAGAGCGCGACCGACCGCATCGCGCAGGAGGAAGTGTTCGGTCCGTTCGTCAGCGTGCTGCGCTTCGGCAGCGACGAGGAAGCGCTGGCCATCGCCAACGCGACGGAATACGGGCTGGGCAGCGGCCTCTGGACCCAGAACCTCTCGCGCGCCCACAAGATGGCGTCGCAGATCAATGCGGGCATGTGCTGGATCAACTGCTACAAGCGCGTCAGTCCGGGCAGCCCGTTCGGCGGCGTGGGCAAGTCGGGTTATGGCCGCGAGATGGGCTTCGAAGCCATGCACGATTACACTGAAGCTCGGTCGGTTTGGGTCAATGTCGACGGCAACGTGCCGCCGCATTTCAAGCGCTGAGGCTTTCATGGAACGCTTCGTCTATCAAGGTCTGCCTTCCCGCGTGGTGTTCGAATGGGGGGCGCTCGCCAGGCTGCCGGACGAGCTGTCGGCGCTCGGCGCGCACCGCGCGCTCATCCTGTCCACGCCCGAGCAGCGGCCGCTCGCCGACCGTGTGATGGAGCTGCTGGGCGATCGTGCGGCCGGCGTGTGCACACAGGCGGTCATGCACGTTCCGGTCGAAGTCGCGCGCGCCGCGCGCGAGATGGCCGCCGAGCTGGGCGCGGACTGTTGCATCGCGATCGGCGGCGGCTCCACGATCGGGCTGGGCAAGGCCATTGCGCTCGAATCGTCGCTGCCGATACTGGCCGTGCCGACGACTTACGCCGGCTCGGAGATGACGCCGATCTACGGGCTCACGGAAGGCCGGCTGAAGCGCACCGGGCGCGATGCGCGCGTGCTGCCGCGTACCGTGCTCTACGACCCGTCGTTGACGTTGTCGCTGCCGCCGGGCATTTCGGCGGCGTCCGGTGTCAATGCGATGGCGCATGCCGTCGAGGCGCTCTATTCGGAAGATGCGAACCCGGTGATCAGTTTGATGGCCGAGGAATCGATTCGCGCGCTCGGCGAAGCATTGCCGGTCGTGGTGCGCGATCCGCAAGACCGAGCGATGCGCAGCCGCGCGTTGTATGGCGCGTGGCTCGCGGGAACCTGCCTGGGCGCGGTCGGCATGGCGCTGCATCACAAGCTTTGTCATACGCTCGGCGGCACCTTCAACCTGCCGCACGCGCAGACGCACGCGGCCATGTTGCCGCATACCGCGCACTACAACCACGCCGCTGCGCCCGACGCGCTGTGCCGCGTCGCGCGGGCGCTGGGCGGGAACGACGCGGCCGAAGCCGGCCCGCTGCTGTTCAGGCTGAACGAGCAGCTCGGCATTGCGCCGGCGCTCGCCGACATCGGGATGCCGCAGGAGGGCCTCGACGAAGCGGCCGACCTTGCCTGCCGGAATCCGTATGCGAACCCGCGGCCGATCGAGCGCGCGGCGATTCGCGCGCTGCTTCAGGACGCGTGGGAAGGGCGCGCGCCGCGTTGAACGGCCTGACGTGCAAAGGGAAAGGGAGACAGACATGAATGACCACCGTGACAGCGACACGAGGCTGACCGAGCAGGTCGTCGCCAGCTTCGAAGGCACGCCGAACCCGCGCCTGCGCGTGCTGATGCAGAGCCTCGTGCGGCATCTTCATGCGTTCGTGCGCGAAACGGAATTGACGGAAGCCGAGTGGATGGCGGCGATTCGCTTCCTGACCGAGACGGGGCAGATGTGCGACGACGTGGTGCGCCAGGAGTTCATCCTGTTGTCGGACACGTTGGGCGTTTCGATGCTCGTCGATGCGATCAACCATCGCTTCGCAACCGGCGCAACGGAGACGACGGTGTTCGGCCCGTTCTACATCAAGGGGATGCCCGAGCGTGCGTACGGCGAGAACATGGCGCTCACGCCGGGCGCACCGGTCGTCGTGCATGGGCGCGTGCTGACCACCGACGGTGTTCCGGTGAAGGACGCCGTGCTCGACGTGTGGCAAACCGCGGAGAACGGCATGTATTCCGGGCAGGACACGGCGCAGCCGCACGGCAACCTGCGCGGCCGCTACCGGACCGATGCCGAAGGCCGTTATGCGATCGTGACGATTCTGCCGGTCAGCTATCCCATTCCGACCGACGGCCCGGTCGGGAAGATGCTCGACGCCACCGGCCGCCATCCGTGGCGGCCCGCGCATCTGCACTTCCTGATCGACGCGCCGGGTTTCCGTACGCTCGTCACGCATCTTTTCGACGAGGACGATCCGTACCTGAAGTCGGATGCCGTCTTCGGCGTGAAGCCGTCGCTGATGGTCGCGTATCGCCCGCGCGCCGTGGATGACGAGCTCGCCCGTCAGTTCGGCCTGAACGGCCCGTACCGCGAAGCGACGTACGACTTCGTCCTCGACCGGAGCTGATCGAATGGCTCGATTCTTCGCGGTGTTTGCGACGGACCAGCCCGGTATGCGCGACGTGCGCGACCGCGTGCGGCCGAGTCATCGGAGCTACCTGCGCGCGGCTTCGCAGCACGGCGTGTATGTGCGGCTCGGCGGCCCGACGCTGGACCCGCAGGGCGACGCGATGAACGGAACGCTGCTCGTCGTGGAGGCGGACGACATCCATGCGGTGATGCAGTTCGTCGGAAACGATCCGTATGTGAAGGAGGGGTTGTTCTCGCGCGTGGAGGTGCGTCCGTGGGACTGGAGCCTGGGAAACCCCGAGCAGAGAGTGTGAATCATGGGCGCGACGCAACTCTGCCGCTTTTCCGAGGTGCCTGATGGCGGCGCGCGGGTAGTCGACGAAGCGCGCATCGGACGTCCCGTGATCGTGGTGCGGCGAGGCGAGCAGGTGTGGGCGTATGTGAATCGATGCCCGCATTTCTCGGTGCCGCTCGATTTTGTGCCGGGCAATGTTTCCTGCTACCGGTCGCAGGTGTTGATGTGTGCGCATCACAGCGCGTTGTTCCGGTTCGATGACGGCGTGTGTATCGACGGACCTTGCTCGGGTTCGGCGTTGGAAGCCGTGGCTGTCGAGGTGGATTCTGCCGCGTGGGTTGTCTGTCGAAGCGCTTGATTCGAGTGTTCTGATCGGTACGGTTGTGGCAATCCATTTTCCGTGCACCGATCTTCGAGTTTATAAATCAGTAAAACTAATCATATTTTCGGCGTCGTTATATCTGCCGGGATGAAGGCGTTGTTTTACGAAGCATTGAGCGAGAACCCGCCACGTAGCGGGTGGCAGGCTCGCATTTCCATAAAAAGACGGAGACATGATGAAACTCTGGTTTGGAGCAGTGGCGATTCTTGCCGTAGCGCAGAGCGCATGGGCGCAGAGCAGCGTGACGATGTTCGGTCTTATCGACAGCGGCATCACGTATGTCAGCAACGAGGGCGGGGGAAAGAACGTCAAATTCGATGACGGGATATTCGCGCCCAACCTCTTCGGTTTGCGCGGCACGGAAGACCTCGGCGGCGGGTATCGCGCGACGTTCGCGCTCGTGAACCAGTTCTCGATGGCGAACGGCGCGATCATCGGGTCCGGAATTTTCGGGCGCAATGCATACGTGGGCCTCGAGAGCGACCGGTTCGGCCGCATCACGCTGGGCAATCAGTACGACTTCATGGTGGATTCCCTCTTTTCGAAGGGGAATGCGATTGCTAGGGACGTCAATGGGCTATACGGTTTCCGGAATGGCCCGTTCCAGCGTCTCGCGCTGCCGGGCAATCCGACCGGTGCGTTCGATTGGGATCGCACGGCGGGTAGCAAGCCGATAGCGAATTCGGTCAAATACAGTTCGCCGACGGTCGCGGGTTTGTCTGGGGGCGTGATGTATGCGTTCGGCGGGGTGGCCGGCGCGATCGGCGCGGACAATGCGGTCAGCGCCGGGTTGAACTATGAGGTGGGGGCTTTCGGTGTGGGTGCGGCCTATACGAACGAGAAGTACGGCCCGGCGCCTGGCGTGCCGTCGACCAGCGTGCGCAACTGGGGTGTCGGGATGCATTACGACTTTGGCGTCGTTACCGCGAGTGCGCTGGTGACCACCGTTCGGAATTCGTTCAACGATGCCGCGGTGTGGATGGCCGAAGGCGGTGGGGTGTGGCGGGTCCGGCCGGATGTCGTCCTGGGGGCGAAATACATGTACATGAAGGGTAATGAAGCGGTGAACAACAACCATGCTCATCAGCTCAGCGTGGCGCTTCAATACCTGTTGTCGAAACGGACGATGGTTTATGTGTCGGCTGATTATCAGCGCGCGAATAGCGGCGCGAATGCGCAGGTCAATGGGGTGCTGGATCCGAACGGGGCTTCAAGTTCAGCGAGTCAGGCGGTGGCGCGGGTGGGGGTGCATACGGTGTTTTGACGGGAGCGTGGTGCTGTGCCCCGATGTGACGATCGGCTGGCCGTAGCACTCCGCCTGACTGAGCTTCCCGCGCCGATGCGCCGCTTTTTCAGCGTCCGGGGCGGCGGAACTTGTGTCCAGCTCCGCCGCCAGCGCCGTATTTGCCGCCTGCGCTCGCTGGATGGCCGGACGCGCAAGAATGCGGTTGATGTCGGCGCGCGCCAGCAGCGACTCGGGTACAAGCTTGAACATCGTGATCCAGTGCAGCGCCGAGCCCCACAGTACATGCGCCGCCGTAAAGCGCTCGTCCAGCAGATTGGGCCCCTTGGCCAACTGCGCGCCGATCGCGCCGACGACGGCGACGGCGACGTGGAGCGCGGCGCGAGCGGGCGGTTCATCGAGCGATCGACGACAACCGGCTCGAAGCACGAACCGTAGAACACCATCCTGCGCAGGCACGGTCCGCGCAGCGCGTGCCTCCGGATACAGTGCCGCCGCGTAAAAAGTAGGCGGCGGCCCGTTCGGTGACGTTCACGTCCCCGTGGACAGGTCGAACGCGGGCAATTCACAGTTGGTGTCCAGTTCTTCGAGCAGCATACGGGCGCCGACCGATCGGCCCCGCGCGGCGCAGTAGAGGACAAGGTGGTGATCTTGTGGGATGACGGGCTCCGGAGTGCAGTTGGGAAGAAGGAGCCCAATGTAGGACGGCGGCGCACCTTCGTCTTTGAAAAATCTGCTGTGGCGGTACATCGTCACGAAATCGCCTCTATCGTCTGCACCATGTTCGACTTGCGTAATGTGACCGACACACCCAAAGGTGCGGTCGGCCCAAAGGCGTTCCATCGGCGCTTCCGCGTGAATCGATACTTCTCGTGCGTGGAACTGGCTCACGCGCTTGGGAATTTCGATCAGGCGCATTTCACGCGCGAATTCCGTAATTTGGTGGGTAAGGCGCCGGCAGAGTAGCTCGGAGTGACGGCACGGGTGAGGTAGTGTTCGCGACTTCGCGACGGGCAACGGACTTACATTGTCTGCTGCGTGTCGTGCCATTCTCCGAAGCGCGCACGACAGTCGCGCGTTGTTACGTCGACGTGCTTCGTGATCGCACGTTGCAACGCATCCACACCGCCGAATCTCGAGCGGTCCGCGATCCGTTCGAGCAACCAGTCAGCTCTCTCCGGCGCGCTTTCGCACGTTCAGTCCGCGCTACCAGCATGAATTGAGCGGGCGACTGTCCGGCTTCTTTGCTGAAAATGCGTGCAACGTCCGTTCGCTTATGTGCAGGCGTGCGGCCAGCGTGGCGATGCCGAGATCGCCGGTCGGGGGAGCGGCGATCTCCATGAGCCGCGCCGCATGTGCGGCCCGCGCCCGCCTAGAAGTCGAGCCCGACACTGAACTGCGCCTGCCCTCTCGGACGCGCACGAACAGCACGAGTTCGCGCGCGCCGGTCGTCCAGCCATCCGCCCGCGGTGAGTACAAAGGCATTCGTGCAGATGTTCGTGATGCGCCGCGTAGCCATGAGATGGTGATCGTGCCGGCGATGCATCGCGTTGACAGGCTGGTGGTACCGACGTGACGGTGGGAGCAGGCAGTTGCTGGTGCGATTCAGGTGGCGATTCGCGACGGCGCGGCGTTGCTGGCGAATGCCGGCCCGCTTTGGCATGCGCGGCGACGTCTCACTGGTATGCGCGCGACAGCCTGCGTCGCCGGTTTGCCGACACGGCCCAGGTCGATGATCGCCGCTATGTGATGGACGGCAGAGTGATGACGGCGAGCGGTATGGCGGCGCCAATTTTGGCATTGGTCGCATGGCTGAATGCGCTTGCCGGAACTGTGGCCGCGCGGAGATCGTGTCGAAGCATGGGCTGCGGTAGTTGGCATAACTGGTAAGCATCGGGCGTGACCGCATCTCGATTCCGGTCGGACGGCATGGCGATGCGGTGCTTCCCGGTAAGTTGCGCGCCGGCGCTCCAAGATGAGCGGCGGAATACAGTGCGTATGGGTGTTCTTTCCGGAAGCAGTGGTCAAATCTTGGAATCGAGCTAGGCCATATCGGTCATATATAAAATCATATTTTTTTTGAATCTATTTCGAATTTGTTGGATAAAGCGAGATTTGCGGGACTTGTACGAAATTATTGATTCGATTCGATATTTTTCAGATTTGTACGATGGTCGTCCGGGGAGCGACCTTCATGGGTGTTGGACTGAGTTTGCCATCGGTGTTGGTGTTGGGATTAGGCAACAATAGAAATCTGAAGAATGCGTCGTTTTGGGCGGCGGGAGGGCTGCTGCATATGAGCACGGAGAAAGGCAACCTGAAATTGGGTGATAAGCCAAGTGCGAGTGACTTGAGCGGTGAGTTCGCGACCACTGAGAGTGCGGTGGTACGTGCGGGTTTGAGTGACGTGATGGCAGCATTATGAAGTCGGTTCGTCGCACTGAGAATTGCAACATTTGCAAAATTTCAGTTCGATCAAGTGTCAAATTGTAGAAATTTTCCTGCGTGCACACACCGATATTTTCTGCAACTCTCCGTGGGTGATGTCGATATCTCGAATAAGCGGGGATTATTGAGATGTCTTTGTCATTACAATGCATTGGGGGTGAGTAAATTGCGATTGTTGGTATGCGCGCTTCCCGATGAAGACGGCGGTCGATGTATGTGGCGAGTGATGCCGTCGTCAGCGCTCAAACGGAAAATCGAAAAATGGCGCATCTAACAGCCGCAGTGGAGGCCGTTGTATGTAGGACGCGCATTCTCATTGCGTGTCGATAAGAACCTGAGGAAAACGTTATGACCATCCGCACGCAATTTCCAGCGGGCGACAAGATGTTGGTGTTTCCGCTGGACATGGCTTCGGAGCTCGATTACAGCCAGTTGGAGAATCCAACCCGAGTTGCCATATCGCCGGGCGGGACACGGCACCTTGACGCGGATTCCACGCACTTCATCATTGTGCAATCCGGCGAGTTGGAGGTGTCGCACGGAGGTGGCGTCTATCACATGAGGAGCGGGCAATTCGGGTGTTTTCCCGGTGCGTCGACGCTCAAGGGCGAGGCTCATGCTTTGCTTGTCACGAGCCTTGGCTACGAAGGCGCAACGCTCGTTGGCGGACCGGTCGAAGAGCTTGGGCGACTGCGTTATATCGACGGATGTACGAGCAGTTTGCTGCTTGCGCCGCCCGTGCGCGGCGAGCCTTGTCTGAATTTCCTGCACCTGCCGAGTCATACCTCGCAGACGTTGCACACCCATCCGACTGTGCGGGTCGGCCTCATTCTCTCCGGCAATGGTCAATGCGAAACGCACCATGGGATGCTGGAGTTTCGCGCGGGCACCGCATTCGTGATCCCGCCCGGTGTAGCACACAGCTTCCAAAGCCGGGGCGAGAATATGCGCATCGTGATCTACCACCCAGATTCAGATTCCGGGCCTACGCATACCGACCATACGATGCTCAACAGGACATTCGTCGGCGGTATGACAGCAAAGGCCATGACCGATATTCATACGAGTGTCGAGGTTCGGCGATGATTCAGAAAGGCTTTGAGCGAGGTACTTCGCAACGTCAGAAGTGGAATCCGCAGCTCTATGAGAAAAATGCCCGTTTTGTTGGCGATCTCGCCGCCCGAGCAATCGAATTGCTGAATCCGCGACCGGGTGAAAGGATGCTCGACATCGGTTGTGGCGACGGTTACCTGACTGAAAAGATCGCTGCGATGGGAGCGATGATGACAGGAGTCGACTATAGTCCGGACCTCGTAGCGGTTGCGCGGGCACGCGGCATAGACGCACGCGTGGGTAACGGGGAAGAGATCGAATTTTCCCGCGAGTTCGACGGCGTGTTCAGCAACGCGGCGATGCACTGGATGCGTCGCGCCGACGCGGTGGTGCGCGGCGTGGAAAATGCGCTACGGCCTGGAGGGCGTTTCGTCGGCGAGTTCGCGGGCGCGAGGAATGCGTACTACATCCGGCAAGCCATACATGAGGCATTGGCGCGGAGGGGCTTCGATGCTGAGGAGATCGATCCGTGGTATCTGCCAGAAGAAAAGGAGTACAGAGAAGTGTTGGAAGGTGGTGGGCTTGTCGTGTCACACATCGAGTTGTTCGATCGCCCGGTGGTGATCGACTACCCGGTGCGTGATTGGATCAGGACATTTGGAAGCCCCTACCTCACCGTGTTGCCGGAGGAAGCGCGCGACGCGTTGCTCGATGAAGTGACCTGTCAGCTCGCACCTCGTTTGCTCGGCAAAGATGGACGATGGACGATTGATTACACGCGCCTGCGCTTTCGGGCAGAGAAGCCCTGAGATGCTTCGGGAGCACCGTGGGGGCGTGGTGTCGAGGCGTCCCCGTTTCTTTTTCCTGATCGAGAGTGGACAGCATGTTTGAGAGTGGTGCAAGAGAGTCAATGCGCGGTCTACCGGGTGTCGCGCAACCTGTCCTGACATGGGTGACGGGCAGGCCGCTTGAGGCAACCGAGCGGCGCTTTGTCCTCCCGCGGTCATTGGACGTTATTGCCACCTTCGCTTTGAGCGTGGTCATTGTTGTCGCGCTCGTGTTGCTTGCCAGCAAGGACACGATCGGAGCCTGGGCTCTTATCGTTGTGTCATGGTTGATCTTGGTCGGGTTGCTCAGGAAGATGCAAGTTACACACTTACATCACGCGATTCACAACCGACTGTTTACACACACGTTGCTGAACAGGCTCTACACGCGAGTTTTGCCTTCGTTGATCTTCGTGCAGAACGGCGAAGAATACCGGAAGGAACATCTCGAGCATCACAACGCCAACATATTTACGACCGAACGCGACGCGGATGCCGCATTTTTGGCAAAGCTCGGCTTCATCCCGGGGCGCGACAGAAACGAGCTGTGGATGAATCTCTGGATGACCATCGCGAGCCCAGTGTTCCACTTCGTGTTTGCGCGCGCACGGCTCGAGTCGGTCTTTCTACGCAACAAGCCGGCTGAAACGCTCGTTGCCTTGGGCATGGTGGCGGCTCATGTGGCACTGATCGTGATATCCGGGTGGAAGGCTTATGTGATCGCTGTGTTCGTACCGATGTTCCTCGTTTATCACGTCAGTGCATTGCTTCAGTTTCTAACCGAGCATGCCTGGAATGTCGCCGGGGAATCGGTTGGCGATTGGAGCGAGTATGCAGATCGATGCTGGGGCCGCTTTTGCGGCGAGACGTTCCCGTCACGAGCACACGAAAGCAATCGGTGTGGCTACTTTTCCTATGTCATTCGCGTGTCCGGTTGGGGCGCAAGGATGCTTCTGCTTCATCTTCCTGTTCGAGTGGCCTGCCTTGTATCTGACCTGCCCGCACATGATTGGCATCATTTGGCCCATATCGCAGGCCAAAATTCGCGCGACTGGCCGCGTAGCTTATACCTGCGCCAAGTGGCGATCGCTGATGGCGACAAGCCCGGCTTCGCGCGACGCGAACTATGGGGCATGCGTAGGATGATCGAACATCAATTCTTGTGGCTAGGGAGTATTACCTGCACATATTCGATCCCGCATGTGAGCGGATTGACGCGCCCCGAGGGGGCAGCACTCAATTCAGGAGAATGAAAATAATGTATCTGGACAATTCCAGCAAGACGGTTCTTGTCGTCAATGCAGAGTTTCCGGCGCCGACGATTATCAACGCTGTCGCGCACACCACGCTGGGACTGGCGGCGGCCAATGCGGTTTCAGCGTGGAACTTGCTCCCTTATCCAAGCCCTGCGTTCAGCGTAGAGAGTCGCATCAGCGAGTATCCGGTTATCGTTCTCCGTTCGAAGCGCTCGAGCCCGCTCGAAAGACTTGTGCTGCAACTGAAGGGGATGGATATCGTGCACAACGCCTTCATCGATTCAATGCTTGGCGTGAGCGCGGTCGAGCAGCAGTCGGCGACATTGGCAGCAGAGCCGGGAAAGAATCGCATCGTGTGTGTCGGCTTATTTGGTTCAGAGAGCGAAATTCGACCATTGATCAAGTCGTTTTCGCTTTACAAGACGTCGGATTCGCTCGCGCATGCTGCACCATCTGTTGAAATCGGGGCGATGGCACGATGACGGGCGGACGCAGATTGATCGTGAGGCTCACGACGCCGGTTGGGATGGGGTACATCCCGACCGGGTTTGCGTTCGGCGTCCTGGCATGTCAAGCAGGACTGCCGCCCGTGCTCGTGATCGCAATGAGCGTGCTCATCTTCGCCGGGGCGCTGCAATTTGCAGCGGTTCCAATGCTGACCAACGCAATTGATCCGGTCACGGTTGCCATCACTACGCTACTGATCAACTTGAGACACATCCTGTATGCCATCCCGCTGCTCGACTATCTGCCGAAGGCGCGTGTCTCCCGCGCCTACGTCATAGCGGCGCTTACCGACGAGAACTACTCCGTGCTGACGACTGTTCCGGAAGCGGACCGTCGGCAGTTGTCGGCTGCGGTGAGCCTAGTCAACCACGGATACTGGATTGGCGGCACTGTGCTAGGGGTATTGCTTGGCAATCAGGTCTCGCGCTGGATTCCCAACTTGGACTTCGCATTGCCGGCGCTGTTTGCCATTCTGGCAATCGAGCAGTATTTGGTGCGGCGTCGGTTGGCACCTGCGGTCATCGGTATCTGCGCATACTTTGTCGCCAAGGCACTGCTGCCAAGCTATGCGTTGATCGTTTCCCTGGGGATCGGCTTGATCCTGTTGCTGACCCGAGCGGCCGTGTTTCCGCTGGAAACTGAAATCAATGGAGCGCGAAAAAGCGATGGGAATGATTGAAAACTGGATCGCCGTAGGAATCATGAGCGGGCTGACAATATTGCTGCGAGCGCTGCCGCTCTTGATGCATCGTTCGGTGCTTCGAAGCTCATGGATGACGATGCTCAATCGGGAACTTCCCCTGTGCGTGATGGTTATTCTGGTCACGCACTCCCTCAGTGCGAGTAGTACAGCGACGCCGCTCGGCGTCGAAATCGTTGGGTTGGTGGTCGTGGCGTTAAGTTACCTCCGTTGGCGCAATGCCTTGTTGAGCGTAGTCATGGGATTAGGCGTGCTGGCAATGCTCATGCGCTTCATTCGCTAAAGGGAGGAAGCTCCTGTGGGTTGTTGTCCCCCGGGCAACACGGTAGTGTGCCCGTTGACCTGCCGCCGGGCGGACAATGAGCCTACGATAAGGTGCGCCGGCCATCGGTGAATTTCAAACAGTGGATGCGTGGCCGATAATTCCGCCCTATAGTGCTCGTCGTTGACCGATCGGGAAGAAAATCAGGAGTTCGCCGTGTTTCACCGGAAATCCAAGTTGGGTCGTTCGAACTTCGTGTGCGTCGTCGCCCTGACGATGATGCTGGCGCCGGTCGCGGCGCATGCAGCGGCCGAGGCTGTCGACGGCACGACGCGCATCGCGCCCGCTGTCAATCACGACACGTCACCCGCACGACCGATTGTCGGCGACGACCCGGTTGCAATTCGGGATGCCCTGAAGAAGCAGCACATCAGCACCCCCCCACCTTCGTTGAGCGACCGGGTTCGCGGCCTGGTCCCCGGCGCTGCCGAACGGCATGTCTCGAATCCCGACCTGGCGGCCGTCGACCTGGATCGTGACGTGACGTTCGTGGTGCCGGTGCGGTACGGGCTGAGGTACCGGTCACAACGGCAGCTGTTGACGCTGGACGTCGACCTGTTCGACGCAGAGCGCGACGACCGGACGGGCATCGTGCTCAGAAAGGTCACGACGGGGCCACGAGGGCGAGGGCTCGTGGTTGCACCCGAAGCGAAGGCAAAAGGGTACATCCAGCAGGTCGACATCATCGAACTCGAGTCCGGGCAAGGGAAAAAGACCACGGTTCGTAGCCGCATGCGGATTTCGCCTGCCGTGTACGCCCAGGCGCATGGCGACTTCGCACTCGTTTTTTCCGGGCGCCTGGTTCGGCCTTACCTGACCGACCAAACCGAGCATGTCGATCCGAGCATCGACGAGCCGACGGACATTACGACCAGAATCTCCCGGTTGCACATGGATCTCCATGCCATCTGGCTGGTGAGTCCGTCGAGCGGTGTCGTGCTGTCGAAGAAGCTGCGTCTGTCGAAGTAGCGTTTTCCTGTGTGAGGCGCCGATCTTGACCGGCTTCCGGAGCGCACGCATGTTCCGTGCTTCGACGCCGATTCTCTGCACGATTGCGTGCGACTGCGGTGTAGTCGGCGTCCGGTCGGAACAATACAGCCTGCGCGAAATGCACCAATGTTCCGGTATGTCGCTGTCGAGGGGGCATTGCGTCGCTGAGCCGCATGGATGTGGACCACGCCCACCCGAGGCCTTTCCCGCTGCGGCGGAAGTTGTACGGTCGTTATGCGACCGCCGCAAGCTGCGTGACAAGCTAAATCTTCGCGTTGCGCAGTCGCAGCGCGTTCGAAATGACCGAAGCGGAGCTTAGACTCATTGCAAGTGCGGCAATCATCGGCGAGAGCAGCAAACCGGTGAATGGATAAAGCACCCCAGCCGCCAGCGGAACGCCAAGTGCGTTGTATACGAACGCGAAGCCAAGATTTTGCTTCATGTTTGCGACCGTAGCCACGGACAGCTCTCGGGCACGGGCGATACCGCGCAAGTCGCCCTTGACAAGCGTCACCTGGGCGCTGCTCATTGCCACATCCGTGCCTGTTCCCATGGCCACGCCGACATCGGCTTTCGCAAGCGCGGGGGCGTCGTTGATACCGTCTCCGGCCATCGCCACAACATGCCGGGCTTGCTGAAGCTGTGTCACCAGCTTGAGCTTGTCGGCAGGCTTCACCTCGCCATGGAATTCGTCGACGCCGAGCTTCTCGGCCACGGCCTTGGCAGTGACCACGCCGTCACCGGTCGCCATCACGACTCGAATACCGTTCTCTTTCAATGTCGAAAGCGCTTCCGGCGTCGTCGCCTTTATCGGGTCAGCGACTGCCAGCAGTCCGGCCAAGCCGCCATCGACTGCCAAGTACATGACACTGGCGCCTTGCGCACGCATGCCGTCAGCCTCCTTGGCCAGAGATTCGACGGAGACGGCGTCAGTCTGCATCAGCGCGGTGTTGCCAAGTGCGAGTTTCCTGCCGGCGACCAGTCCTCGCACGCCAATACCCGTGGCGGATTCAAAATTTTCCGTGCGGTCCAAAGTGAGCTTCTTCTCACGGGCAGCCGCAACGATGGCTGCAGCAAGCGGATGCTCACTACCTTGGTCGAGACTCGCCGCCAGACGAAGCACTTCGTCGGTCGTGTATCCGTTTGTGCCCACGGCTTGCTCGAATGCTGGACGCCCCTCGGTCAGCGTCCCCGTCTTGTCGACAATGAGCACATCGACCTTACGCAGATTTTCAATCGCAGCCGCATCTCGAAAGAGAATCCCGGTCGCGGCTCCTTTGCCGCTTGCGACCATGATGGACATTGGCGTCGCAAGCCCCAGCGCGCAGGGGCACGCGATGATGAGCACCGCCACCGCATTGATGAGGCCGAACACCCAGCTGGGCTCCGGCCCAAAGATGCCCCACACGAAGAACGTCAGAAGAGCGACGCTGACGACCCCGACGACAAACACGCCGGCCACCTTGTCGGCCATACGCTGCATGGGGGCCCGAGACCGCTGCGCCTGCGCGACCATCTGCACGATTTGCGACAGCACGGTCTGCGAGCCGACCTTTTCGGAGCGGATGACGAGACTGCCTGTCGCGTTCATCGTTGCGCCAATGACGTGGTCGCCAACGCGCTTCGTGACGGGAATGGGTTCGCCAGTAATCATGGACTCGTCCAGCGAACTCGAGCCATCGGTCACCACACCGTCCGTGGGGACTTTCTCGCCCGGCCGCACGCGAAGCAGGTCTCCCACATGAACATGGGACAACGGAATGTCTTCCTCGGAACCGTCCGGGTTGATGCGTCGCGCAGTCTTGGGTGCGAGACCCAGTAGTGCCTTGATGGCGGCGGACGTTTGCGAGCGGGCCTTCAGTTCGAGCAACTGCCCGAGAAGCGTCAGCGAAATGATGACTGCCGCCGCTTCGAAATACACGCTGACTCGGCCGTGCGCACTGTACGTTTCTGGAAACACTCCGGGGACGATGGTGGCAATGACACTATAGATATAGGCCGCGCCGGTCCCCAGTCCGATGAGCGTCCACATGTTAGGGCTGCGGTTCATGAATGAGCGCGCGCACCGCGCGAAAAACGGCAGGCCTGCCCACAGGATGACCGGCGTAGAGATGATGAACTCAACCCAGCTTTCGGTGCCGGCGTCCATCAATCCGAGGCGATGGCCAAACATCGCCAGGACGAAAACTGCGACGGTCAGTGGCAACGTCCACCAGAATCGGCGTCGGAAATCGACCAGTTCCGGATTTTCGCCTTCGTCGACGCTGGGCAGAATCGGTTCCAGCGTCATGCCGCACTTCGGGCATTGCCCGGGATGGTCCTGGCGAATTTCCGGATGCATCGGGCACGTGTAGATGGTGCCCTCGGATGCTGCCTGTGACAGCTGAACGGTGGAGGGCTCGGCGTATTTGGACGGTGCCGCCTGAAATTTCGCCAAGCATGCCTGGCTGCAGAACAAGTACCACTTGCCGTTGTATTCGCTACGGAATCCTGACTCATCGGATACTTTCATTCCACAGACGGGGTCGTGAAGTGAATCCCGGGTACGAACGTGCTCGCCATACCCCTCATGATGAGCATGTGCATCGCGTCCATGCTCAGCGGAATGGACGTGCTTGTCCACCCCATGTGCAGGATGCCCGTCCGGCGACGAGTGCTCCAAAATCCGTTGGCGATTAAGCCTGTCTTCGCCGGGTTGACCGCTCATTTTGACGCTCCTTTGCTCATCCGTTCAGCTCCCATTGGGACTCGTCGCCCTGCGCATTCGGTATTGCCGTGATGACGGTGCTACCGCGTGCCGATGTATTGAGCAATTGCGCAGGAGCAACGTTCATTCCGCGGTTTCCCGTTCTACCTGCGACCTCAATCTTCCGATTCCGAAGACCGACACCGGCTACATGCGGTCCGGGAGAGACGTATAGGCATACGGGATTGCATCAGTTCTGCCCATAGAGGCGGTTGTGCAACCACGCGAAGAAGGCGCCGGCTGCAAAGAACCAGACCGCCAACACAAGGGCCGGGTAGATAACAAACCACCAGGACAGTGGCTCGCCCGTCTGATGGCGGCGGAAATCGAGTCCGTGAAAAAGAGCGTTCATGAAGTTCATGAACGGTTCAGGAAGTGCCATCCATACAAGCGTGCATAGGACATAGAAGAGCACAACCGTGACTGAAAGCGTCACGCCAGTCTTGAAGGGCCTCATGGCAGCCTCCTCATCCCGGAAGATTACGATGGAGTTCAGCAGCAGTGCCAGCTATGGGTGAGCCGCCTGAATTCAATGTACTTGGGCCGGGCGTTTTCCAAACAAATTAGGTACAAAGCGCGGCGTGTGTGCCGCGTATTCACGCCATGCCTCGCCGAACTGCGCCTCCGAATCGCGCTCCTCTTGTATCGCTAGTCGAACGTACATGAAAACTAGAATAGGGAACATTGCCAAAGTAACGAGCGTGGGCCATTGGAGCAGGAAACCCAGCATGATGACGACGAACCCGACGTACTGCGGGTGTCGGATTTTCGCGTAGGGTCCGGTGGTCGCCAACTCCTTGCCACGCTGAGCTTCATACAGTACGTGCCACGCCGTGGACAGCAAGTAGAAACCGCCCAATATCAAGAAGAAGCTGAGAAGATGCGGAAGTCCGCCATGCGGGTCGCCGTGCCTGCCAGTCAAAGTCCACCAGAGGTGTCCTGCATCGTGCGATAGAAAATTTGTTTGCGGAAAGCGCGTCTGCAACCAGCCCGATAGCAAATAGATGGTGAGTGGAAACCCATACATTTCCGCGAATAGCGCGACGATGAAGGCGGAGAATCCACCGAACGTTCGCCAGTCCCGCTTTGTCGCCGGCTTGAAGAAGCTGAACGCGAAGATGATGAAGACAAGAGAATTGATAGCTACGAGGCTCCATAGCCCGTAACCGTCACCGATGCTGGTCATGACCGTCTCCCGAATCGGGACGCCCGTCGATCGATTTCGTCCCATCGTGCCCGTGCCCGTGGTGCATAAAAAAAAACATCAGCGGGCACGAGAGCAACAGCAGATATGGCAACACCCCAAGGAAGTGGGCGCGGTGTTCGGAAAGCAGGAGGAATAGTGCTATTGCAGCGAACGCTACGAGTGCAATGGCTGACCGCGATTTCCAGAACGGCCGAGCGCGATGTGAACTGTCGTCCATGCCTGTCTCCCATCCTGAATCACTTGTCGGCGGCCGCCGGCGTACCAGCGATTGCAACGGCACTGACCATGCCGAGCGTTGTAATTGCGATTGCGGTTTTTTGCGGGAATGCCATCTTGTTCTCCACGAGCATAGTTCTCGAGAGCCGGTTGAACCCTAAAAACACTCTATGCTGACGCCCCTTCGATGGCTTGACGTGGCTCAACGAATCACGAACCGAATTCTTCATACGTAGCACGGCCGCGGAGCGAGCATGCGACCGGGCGGGTGTATCGGTCCGGGCACGCTCGACAATGCAGCATTGATGTGCATCAACGCTGCGGCCGCCCAGCTCCTTACGATAGGCAGTGCACCCGTGAGCGGCAGAATGCCGCGGAATATCGAACAGAGGCGCGTCCATGTCGGCAATTTCTGCAGCAATCTCCGCGCGGCGCCGTCTGGCCCGCGCACTTCTGACGGCAGCACTGGCGGTGAGCCTGCTTCCTCTCCCTGGGTGCGGCTATAACCATCGTCTTATACAGAAGTGTCGGCGTCACCGCTGGCGCGTAACGCTCGTAAGGTTTTGGCCGCGACATGAACGTCTCTGAGTCCGAGCCAAATAGCTTTCGCACCGGGTTCGCCGTCACCTTTGCG
>NZ_WHNU01000063.1:0-39656 GCF_009362305.1 Burkholderia sp. BE17 | reverse complement strand
GCCCTCCGGTCACCCCCGCCCGAAACTCGGCCGCTTCGGATCGTACGTCCACCCCGGCACGAGATAGCGCATCGCGACCGCGTCGTCGCGCGCGGTGCCGCCCACCTCGTTGTACAGCGTGTGCGCGGCCTCGACCTGCGCCATGTCGAGTTCGATCCCGAGCCCCGGCCGCTCCGGCACGGCCACCTTCCCGCCGACGATCGCGAGCGGCTCGCGCGTGAGCCGCGCGTCGCCTTCCTGCCAGATCCAGTGCGTGTCGATCGCGGTGATCGTGCCGGGCGCGGCCGCCGCCGCATGCGTGAACATCGCGAGCGACACGTCGAAGTGGTTGTTCGAGTGCGAGCCCCAGGTGAGCCCCCAGTCGCGGCACAACTGCGCGAGCCGCACCGAGCCCTGCATCGTCCAGAAATGCGGATCGGCGAGCGGGATGTCGACCGCCTGCAGCCGCACCGCGTGATCCATCTGCCGCCAGTCGGTCGCGATCATGTTGGTCGCGGTCGGAATACCCGTCGCGCGGCGGAATTCGGCCATCACCTCGCGGCCCGAATAACCGCCTTCCGGCCCGCACGGATCCTCCGCGTACGCGAGCAGGTGGCCTTGCCCGCGGCACAGCGCGACGGCCTCGTCGAGCGACCATGCGCCGTTCGGGTCGAGCGTCGTGCGTGAGTCCGGAAAACGCGCCTTGATCGCCGCGATCGCTTCCATCTCGTCGGCGCCGGCCATCACGCCGCCCTTCAGCTTGAAGTCGGCGAAGCCGTAGCGCTCGACCGCAGCCTCGGCCTGCCGCGCGATCGCGGCCGGCGTGAGCGCGGCTTCGTTGCGCAGCCGGAACCACGCGTCCGATGCGTGCGTCTCGTCGCGATACGGCAGATCGGTGCGGCGCCGGTCGCCGATGTAGAACAGGTACGCGAGCATCGGCACCGCGTCGCGCTGCTGGCCTTCGCCGAGCAGCGCCGCGACCGGCACGTCGAGATGCTGGCCGAGCAGGTCGAGCAGCGCGGCCTCGATCGCGGTGATCACGTTGTCGAGCCGCAGGTTGATCTCGTGCGGCTGGCGCAGCACGGCCGCTTCGCCGGCCGACGTCACCTCGTGCCGGATCGTGCGGCCCGCACCCGCACCCGCGCCTGCGCCGGACAGCGCCGCGCGCACTGCGTTGAGCGTCGCCTGGTAGCGCCCGATCGACTGGCCGACCACGCGATCCGTCATGCGCTCGAGCGCGTGGCGGATCCCTTCGCCGCCCGGCACCTCGCCGACGCCGGTGTGCCCGCTGCTGTCGTCGAGGATCACGAGGTTGCGCGTGAAGTAGGGCGCGTGTGCGCCGCACAGGTTGAGCAGCATGCTGTCGCGGCCGGCGACGGGAATCACCTGCATGCGCGTGACGCGCGGGGTGCCGGCACGGCGTGATTCGGACATCGGTTCGCTCCTGGTTCCGGTGGCGCGCGGGCCGCCGGACGCACCGGCGCGGCCCGCGCCGTTCAATGAAGCTCGACGCGGCGGATCTCGCCGACGACGAACAGGTAGCAGATCACGGCGACGAGCGCGTGCGCGACGACATAGACGAGCGCGCCGTTGAACGAGCCGCTGCGGTCGACGATATAGCCGATCGCGATCGGCGTCGTGATGCTCGACAGATTGCCGCACGTGTTGAGCAGCGCGCCGCTCAGCCCCGCGATCTGGCGCGGCGCGGTGTCCGCGTTGACGGCCCAGCCGAGCGCGCCGAGCCCCTTGCCGAAGAACGACAGCGCCATGAACAGCACGACGAGCACGTGTGAATCGGTGTAGTTGCAGACGATCATCGACATCGACAGCAGCATGCCGAACACGATCGGCACCTTGCGCGCGACCGACAGCGAGCGGCCCTGCTTGAGTAGCGCGTCGGACACGACGCCGCCGAGAATCCCGCCGAGGAACCCGCACACGGCCGGGATCGACGCGACGAGCCCCGCGTTGAGGATCGACATCCCGCGCGCCTGCACGAGATAGACGGGAAACCACGTGATGAAGAAATAGGTGAGCGCGTTGATGCAGTACTGCGCGACATACACGCCGATCAGCATCCGGCTTTTCAGCAGCGCTTTCACGTGACGCATCGACGGGCCGCCGCCGTGCGCGCCCGTCGCCTGGTCGATGTTGACGAGCGCACCGCCTTCGGCGAGGTAGTCGAGTTCCGCGCGGTTGATGTTCGGGTGGTCCTTCGGGTCGTACATCGTGCGGTTCCACACCGCGACGAACGCGAACCCGAGCACGCCCATCACCGCGAACACCGACTGCCAGCCGAACGCGTGCACGAGCCAGCCCATCAGCGGCGCGAACGCGACGGTCGCCGCGTACTGCGCGGCGTTGAAGATCGCCGACGCGGTGCCGCGCTCGGCGGCCGGGAACCACGCGGACACGATCCGGCTGTTGGCCGGAAACGACGGCGCCTCGGCCGCGCCGACCAGGAAGCGCAGCCCGAACAGCAGCGCGAACGCGGCCGCGCCGCCGAAGAAGCCGATCGCGCCCTGCAGCAGCGTGAACAGCGACCAGAAGAAGATGCTGAACGCGTAGACGATGCGTGACCCGTAGCGGTCGAGCAGCCAGCCGCCCGGCAGTTGCGCGACCACGTACGACCAGCCGAACGCGGAGAAGATGAAGCCGATCTGCACGTGGCTCAGGTGCAGCTCGCGGGCGAGGCTCGGTCCGGCGATCGCGATCGCCGCGCGATCCGCGTAGTTGATCGTCGTGACCGCGAACAGGACGGCCAGCACGAGCCAGCGCACGCGCGTGCGCCGGGCCGTTGCCGATGCGGACGCCGGCAGTGCTTGAAGCGGATTCATGACTGTCTTCTCCGAAAGGCGGAAGGTTGCCGTCGTGCGGCAGGCGCGTCGGGTGCGCGCGTTATTGGTGCAGGTGCCGCCGGCCGGAGGCCGGGCGCCGGACGCCGATGCAGGCAGGGCGTCCGGGCCATTCTGTCATGTCGATATTTGCGCCTTCATGCCAATTGCTGACTTGATCGATTCAGCATTTGAATCGATGGGCTGGGTGTCGCTACAGCGGTACGCTGCCATATTTTTACCCGGATGATATTGACATCCAATTTATACCCGGATAAAAATAACGCCATTCCGATTCCTGCCCGCGGGCGACCACGATGACAACTTCCACGCTTCTTCCTTCGTACACGGCCTTCGACGGCCACCGGCGGCTCGCGTCGGGCCCGCTCGCGACGGTCGCGCTCGCGGTCCGGCAGGCTGCCGGCGACGCAATGTCCGGCGCGATCCTGATCTTCGACGACGCGACGGGCCGCACGATCGACCTCGACCTGCGCGGCACGGCGGACGATATCCGCGCGCGCTATGCGCCGCCGCCGGGCGACGCGTCCGGTGCCGCCGGCGAGCCGGCCGGCGCGGGCGAACAGCGCGGCCGCGGCCGGCCGAAGCTCGGCGTCGTGTCGCGCGAGGTCACGCTGCTGCCGCGTCACTGGGAATGGCTCGGCGCGCAGCCGGGCGGCGCGTCCGTCGCGCTGCGCAAGCTCGTCGAGGACGCGCGACGCACGCATGCGGCGGCCGACCGGCGCCGCGACGCGCAGGCGCGCGCATACCATTTCATGTCGGCGATGGCGGGCGACCTGCCCGGTTTCGAGGAGGCCGCGCGGGCGCTGTATGCGAACGACCCGGCGCGGCTGGCCGAGCTGATCGCCGGCTGGCCGGATGACGTGCGCGACCATGCGCTCGCGCTGGCGCGCGGCGACCTGCCGCCGTCCGCCGAAGACTGCTGACGGAACGCTCGACGCGATGACCACATTCGATCTGAACCGCGGCGCGATCGCGCCGGTCGCCGACGAGGTCGATCTCGTCGACCTGCGCGTGACCGGCGCCATCCCGCGCGAACTCGACGGCACGCTGCTGCGCAACGGCCCGAATCCGCCGGGCGGCCGCTTCGAAGGGAACGACGTGCTGTCGTGGTGGCCGGAAGCCGCGATGCTGCACGCGATCGCGTTCGAACGCGGCCGCGCGGCCGGCTATCGGAACCGCTGGGCGCGCACGCGCCGCTGGGCCGCCGTGCATGCGCCCGCGCAGGCGCCGCATCTGCCCGACACCAATCCGAACGTGAACGTGCTGCAGCACGCCGGCGAATTGCTCGCGCTGGCGGAGGGCGGCGCGCCGTTCGCGATCACCGCCGCGCTCGATTCGCGCGGCGTGTCGGAGCGGCATGCGGGCTTCGATGGCGGGATGACCGCGCATCCGAAGGTCGATCCGGAAACGGGCGAGCTGATCGCGTTTCGTGCGGACTGGCGCGCGCCGTGGCTGCGCTACGGCGTCGTCGACGCGCACGGCGTGCAGCGCGTCGACATCGCCGTCGACCTGCCTGCGCCGTCGATGATGCACGATCTCGCGATCACGGAAACCCGCAGCCTGCTGCTCGACCTGAACGTCGGCTACGACTTCTCGATGCTGAAAGAGGGCCACCGGATGCCGCTGCGCTGGCACGACGAACGCGCAGCGCGCATCGGCGTGATCGCGCGCCACGGCGGCGACGTGCGCTGGTTCGGCATCGAGCCGTGCTTCATCCAGCACGTCGTGAACGCGTACGACTGCGACGAATCGTGCATCGTGCTCGATGCGGTGCGTTATCCGTGGTACCTGCGGCTCGACACGCGCACGGGCCGCTTCGCCGACAACCCGGTCGGCGAGCTGTGGCGCTACGTGATCGATACGGCGAACGGGCTGATCGACGAAGGGCCGCTCGCCGACGGCGGCATCGAGCTGCCGCGCATCAACGAAAGCCGCACCGGGCGCCGCTATCGCTACCTGTATGCGGCCGAGCAGCCGAGCCCCGTGGAAATGCGTGGCGTGATGCGCTTCGACCACGCGCGCGGCACGACGACGCGCTACGCGGTGCCGGCCGGCGACCAGAACGGCGAGCCCGTGTTCGTGCCGCGCCCGGGCGGCGCTGACGAGGACGACGGCTGGCTGCTGGTGATGGTCTACCGCGCGGCGACGGATACGAGCGACGTCGTGATCCTCGATGCGCGCGCGCTCGATGCGGGGCCGGTCGCGACCGTGCACCTGCCGCGCCGCGTGCCGGCCGGGTTCCACGGCGCGTGGGTGCCGCGCGTGCGCTGAGCGGCCGTGCGCGTCACTGCGCGCGCAGCGCGTCGACGATCTTCAGCCGCGCGGCGCGCATCGCCGGCAGGAATCCGCCGACGAGCCCCATCACGAGCGAGAACAGCAGCGTCTTCACGACGATCGCGGGCGTCAGCACGAACCGGAACGACAGGTCCGCGAAGGTCTGGAAGTTGGTCGTCGAGAACGACGCGAACTGCATCAGCGACGCGCACGCGAGCCCCGCGACGCCGCCGACGAAGCCGAGCAGCAGCGCTTCCAGCAGGAACGCGGCGAGCACGCTCATGCGCTTGAAGCCGAGCGCGCGCAGCGTGCCGATCTCGGCGACGCGGTTCGCGACCGACGCATACATCGTGATCATCGCGCCGATCATCGCGGCGATCGAGAAGATCGTCGACAGCGTGATGCCGAGGATGTTGATGAACTTCGACAGCGCCTTCGACTGGTCGCCGTAGAAGGTCTGCTCGCGCTTCGCCTCGTCGGTCAGCCGCGGGTCGACGTCGATGTCGGCCTTGAAGCGCGCGAAGCCGTCGGCGCTCGGGATGCGCAGCACCATCGACGAGTAGCTCGTGCGCCGGAACGACTGCATCAGCTGGTCGACGTCGCCCCAGATCTCCGAATCGAAGCCGCTGCCGCCCGCGTCGAAGATGCCGACGATGGTCCAGTCGCGCTGCGCGAAATGCAGGCTGTCGCCGAGCTGCGTGCCGCTGAAGCCTTTCGCGATCGCGCTGCCGACGATGATTTCCGACGAGCCGGGCGCGAACATGCGGCCGGCCACCAGCTTCACGTGCGGGCGCAGCGTGAGGCCGGACGGCGACACGCCGCGGATCACGACGTTCGACGGCTTGCCGCTCGACGTCTTCACGAGCGAGATCAGCACCACGGCTTCCTTCGACACGAGCGGCCGGCCGTCGGGGCCGAGCACGACGGCCGGGTGCATCTCGAGCGCGTTGGCCTGCTGGTGGTCGATCGAACTCTGGATCTCGGTTTCGGCGCCCTTGCGGATCACCACGGCGTTGTCGGGTTCGCCGGTCGACACGAGCGTCTGCGTGAGCCCCGCGTCGAGCATCTGCACCGTCGCGAACACGAAGATCACGAGCGCCATCCCGCCCGCGGTGAGCGCGGTGGTGAGCCGCCTGGTCCACAGGTTGCGCGCGATGTAGGTGAGCGGGATCGCCATGCGCGTGCCTACCCGATCGCCCGCAGGCCTTCGACGACGCGCACGCGCGCCGCCTGCCACGCCGGCACGATCGCGGCCGCGACGCCTACCGCGACCGAGCACGCGGCCTGCAGCGCGACCGTCTCGGCCGACACCTTGAACACCGGGAAGATGCCGCCCGCCGCCTGCTTGAACAGGCTCGCGGCGGGCGGCGTCGCGAGGATCCCGAGCCCGCCGCCGGCCACCGCGATCACGACCGATTCGCCGAACACGATCAGCGCGAGGAAACCGGAGCCGAAGCCGAGCGCCTTCAGCGTCGCGTATTCGGCCGTGCGTTCGCGCGCGCTCATCGCCATCGCGTTGGCCATCACGGCCATGATGATCAGGATCACCACGTACGACACCAGGCGGATCGCCGCGATGATCTGGTTCGACATCGCGACGAAGCCGAGCTGGAACGCCTGCTCGGTTTCGGTCAGCGTCTCGGCGAGCGAGTTCTTGAACACGGCGTCGACGTTGCGCGCGATCGTCGCGCCGTCGTCGGGGTTCGCGACGCCGAGCACGAATACGCCGACCTGGTCGGCCTGTTTAGGCGTGCGTTTCCGCACCGTCTCGTTCAGGTAGTCCCAGTGGAACACCAGCTGGCGCGTGATCGTCGAGTCGTCGCGGCCGTCGAGGATCCCGCGCACGACGAAATCCCACGTGCCGGGATAGATCGTGCCCTTCAGCGGGATCACGTCGCCGACCTTGAAGCCGAACTGCGTCGCGAGCTGGCGTCCGACCAGGCAGCCGCGGCGGTCGCGGTTGTAGTCGGCGTGCTGCTGCGCCGGGATGATGAATTCCGGATACAGGTCGAGATAGTTCTCCGACACCGCGAAGCTCGCGAAGAAGTTCTTCGGGTCGCGGTAGATGCCGCCGAACCAGTTCGAGCGGACCACGGCCGTCACGCCGTCGATGCCGCGTATCCGGTTCTCGTAGCTGACCGGCAGCGGAAACACGAGCGAGATCGCATTGCGCGTGACGAGCCGTCCGCTGGACGCGGCGGCCGCGCCCGCGTACCACGCGTCGACGACCGTGTGCAGCAGCCCGAACGCCAGCACCGCGATCGTGAGCCCGAGCACGGTCAGCAGCGTGCGCAGCCGGTGCCGCAGCGCGTTGCGTGCAATCAGCTTCAGCACGTACATCGCGCGCGCTCCCGCAGCCGGTCAGCCGGCGTGCCCATCGATCAGCTCCCCTTTTTCCAGATGCACGAGCGAGCGCGCGGCGCCGGCCGCGTGCGCGTCGTGGGTCACCATGATGATCGTCTTGCCGAGCTCGGCGTTCATCCGCTGCAGCATCGCGAGCACGTCGGTGGCCGACGCGCGGTCGAGGTCGCCGGTCGGCTCGTCGGCGACGATCAGCACGGGATCGGTGATCAGCGCACGCGCGATCGCGACACGCTGCTGCTGGCCGCCCGACAGCTCGGACGGGTAATGGGTCGTCCGGTCGCCGAGGCTCACCATGTCGAGCACGAGCTCGACGCGCTCGCGCCGCTCGCGGCGCGACAGGTGCGTGAGCATCAGCGGCAACTCGACGTTCTCGAACGCGGTGAGCACGGGCATCAGGTTGTAGAACTGGAAGATGAAGCCGACGTTCGCCGCGCGCCATTCGGCCAGCTGCGCTTCCGCGAGCTGCGAGATGTCGAGGCCGCCCACGCGCAACTCGCCGCTGTCGGGCCGGTCGATGCCGGCCACCAGGTTCAGCAGCGTGCTCTTGCCGGAGCCCGACGGCCCCATCAGCGCGACGAAGTCGCCTTCGCCGATGTCGAGCGTGATGTCGGTCAGCACGGGCACGATCTGGTTGCCGCGCCGGTACGACTTCGCGACGTGGCTGAGCTCGACGAGGGGCGGCGGCGTGTCGTTCACGCTGGCGCTACTTCTTCGCGACGGTCACTTTCGCACCGTCCTTCAGTTTCGCGTCCGGCGCGAGCACGACCGTATCGCCGGGTTTCACGCCGCGGATCGCGACCAGCTCGCCGATTCGCATGCCGGTGGTCACGGCCGCTGCGCGCACGGTGTCGTCCTTCACGACGAACACGACCGGCCGTCCGTCGCGCTCGACGACGGCGCTCGCCTGCACGGCCGTCACGGGCTGCCGGTCCTGCGCCGACACGGGCTTCGACAGGAACGCGATCTTCGCGCTCATGTCGGGCAGCACGCGGTCGTCGCGGTCGACGAAACGCACCTTCACGAGCACGGTGGCCTTCGAGCGGTCGACGGTCGGCACGATGCGCGACACGCGGCCCGCGAAGCGCAGGTCGGGCAGCGCGTCGAGCTGGATCTCGCACGGCTGCTCGGCGCGGATCTTCGCGATGTTCGACTCGGCGACGTCGGCCTCGACCTCGAGCGTGTCCATGTCGGCGATCGTCACGACCGCGCCCTTGCTGTCCGACGCGGACGAGAACGGCGTGATGTTGTCGCCGACGTTCGCATGCTTGGCGAGCACGATGCCGTCGAACGGCGCGCGGATCACCGTCTGGTCGACGGCGACCTGCGCGGCCTGCGCGTTGGCGTCGGCGGACGCGATCGCGGCCTCGCCGCTGCTGAGCGACGCGCGCGCCTTGTTCACGCGGGCCGTGTCGATGTCGAGCTGCGCGGCCGGCACGGCGCCCTTCGGCGCGAGCGCCGCGGTGCGGCGCAACGCGATTTCGGCGTCCTTCAGCTCGGCCTGCTGCACGCCGAGGTTCGCGCGGGCGACCTTCGCCTGCGCGAGCGCCTGTGCCCGCGACGCCTCGACGTCGCGGCTTTCGAGGCGCGCGATGATCTCGTCCTTCTTCACACGCGTGCCCTCGAGCACGCCGAGCCATTCGACGCGCCCCTGGCCCTTCGACGCGACCGCGGCCTTGCGCTGCGGCACGACGTAGCCGGTCGCATTGAGTTGGGCGTCGTTCTGGTACGGGTAGGCGGACGTGACGGACGTCGTTTCGACCGTCGACCGGCCGGTGAGCGCGACGCCGGCGACGATCGCGACGATGGCGATCGCGGCGGCGACCGCATAGCGGACCCACCGGCGCCGGCGTGGCGCCGGTGCGATCGGACGCCGGTCGATTTTCAGTTTGTCCAGATTGTGATCGGGCAATTTGAGCGCCTCGAGACGGCGGCGGTCTGGCGACCGGCCGCGATCCGGTTTCCGGGGAAAGGGACGGATGGACGCCCAGTATAGCGTCGCGGGGCAGCGCGCGAGAGCCGGTTTGCCGGGCCGCTGCGGCTGCCGGCGGGCGGGCCGCGCGATGCCGGATACGCATGCCGGGGCGGTCGGAAACCAGCGTCGTCGGGGAAAACCCGCGAGGCGCAAGCTGCGTGTCAACTTGCCGCGAAGGCGGCGCGTTATGGAGCCAGTACGTCAGTCTTTGTCGCGGCGAAACGGCGCAAGCCGGCCGCCCGGCGGCGACCGGAACCCCCGGCGCGACTGGCGTTCCGATGCGAATGCCTCGCATCTCTTACCGGTACGTTTGATTTTTTCTCCGCTAAAGGAAGAACAATGAAGAAGACGCTCGCTTCGATCATGACCGCAGCATTCGCACTCGCATCGGTTTCGGCATTCGCACAGGAGGCGGCGTCGGCTCCGGCAGGCGCGATGGCACCCGCTTCCGCACCGATGAAGAAGGATCACAGCAAGCCGAAGCACCAGCTGAAGCAACACGGTTCGGCCAAGGGCAAGGCAAAGGCCGCCGCCGCTTCGGCAGCCGGCACGAACGACGCAGGCGCAGCAAACTAAGCGCCTCGGCCGGGGCCGGCACTGCCGGCCACCTGTCGAAAAACCCCGCATGCTCCGGCATGCGGGGTTTTGTTTTTTCAGGCGTCGCCGGGGCCGGACAGAGGCGCGGGCGCGCGCATTGCGTCGACCACCGAACGCATGCGCCGCCAGTGCGAGCCTTCCCAGAACACGCGCCGGCACACGTCGCACGCGGCAAAGCGCCGGTGCCGCTGCCGGACGCCGTCCGGCACGTGCGGCGCGGCGGCCTCCGCGTCGAGCGGATGCAGCGGCGCATTGCAGCGCAGGCACAGCCGGAACGGCCGCATGTGCGGCGCGAGATCGAGCCGTTCGAACAGTTCGCGTAGCTGGTCGCCCGGCAGCACCGCGTGCAGGTAGCAGCCGCGCGCGACCGCGCGCCGCTTGAGCAGCTCGCGGTCGCGGGTCAGCACGATCCGGCCCTCGCGGCCCGCGAGCGCGGCGAGCTCGTCGTCGCGGTAGTGGTTGTCGTAGCAGGTGTCGAAGCCCGCAAGGCGCAGCAGTTGCGCGAGGCCGCCGAGATGCGCGTCGGCGACGAAGCGCCATTGCTCCGGTTGCGGCGCGGTTGCCCGGTTCGCAGCCCGCTGCGCGCGCTCCGGAAAGGCTTCGACACGGTCGCCGTCGTCGAGCGGCCGGTCGAGCGCGGCCGGCGCGTCGTTCACGCGGAGCCGGCCGATTTCGGTATGCGGGATGCCAAGCGCCTCGATCGCATGCTTCACCGTCGCATCGCACGCGCACGCGTGCCCGAACGCGCGGTCGCGCTGCGCGCGCGGAAGAAAGGCGTTCAGTTCGCCGTGGAAGCGGAAGGTCGCGGTCGCCATCCGTGCAGTATCGCACCGCGCGCGGCCGGCGGCAGGCGCTGCAGACGGCCGGCATCTGTGTTTAACTCGCGGCTTCACGGAGCGAAGGAGCGGGCAATGGATCTCGGGTTTATCGGGCTGGGCGAAATGGGGCAGGCGATTGCGACGAACCTGCTGAAGGCGGGGCACACGGTGCGGGTCTGGAACCGGTCGCGCGAGCGTGCCGAGCCGCTCGCGGCATTCGGCGCGCAGATCGTCGACACGCCGGCCGACGCATTTCGCGGCGATGCCGTGTTCTCGATGCTCGGCGACGACGCGGCCGCGCGCGCCGTGTTCGACGACGCACTGCTCGCGCAGGCGCCGCGCGGCCTGATCCACGTGAACATGGCGACGGTGTCGGTCGCGCTCGCCGAATCGCTCGCGCATGCGCACGCGTCGCGCGGCATCGACTACGTCGCCGCGCCGGTGATGGGGCGGCCCGACGTCGCGGCCGCCGCGCGCCTGACGATCATGGCGGGCGGCCCGGCCGAGGCGATCGACCGCGTGCAGCCGCTGTTCGACGCGATCGGCCAGAAGACCTGGCGGTTCGGTTCGCTGCCGCAGCACGCGAACATCGCGAAGATCGCGGCGAACTTCACGCTCGCGTCGACGATCGAGACGCTCGGCGAGGCGTCCGCGCTGCTGGGTGCGCACGGCGTCGCGATGCGCGACTTCCTCGACGTGATCACGAGCAGCGTGTTTCCGGGGCCCGTCTACGAAGGCTACGGTTCGATGATCGCCGAGCGGCGTTACGAGCCCGCGCGCTTCAAGGCGCGCCTCGGGCTGAAGGACGTCCGGCTCGCGCTGGAGGCCGGCGACGCCACGTCGGTGCCGCTGCCGGTGGCGAGCGTCGTGCGCGACAGCCTGCTCGATGCGCTCGCGCACGGCGGCGGCGAGCAGGATTTCGCGGTGCTCGGCGAAGTCGCGCTGCGCCGCGCGGGACGCTGACCCCGGGCGCGACAGAAGCGTGGCGCGCGCGGCATAATCGACGCTTCGTCTTTCTTTTTTCTTTCACGCAGAGGCGGGTATGAACTTGCATACGTGGTGGCTTTTCGTGGCGACGGTGTTCGTCGTGTCGGCGATTCCGGGCCCGAACATGCTGCTCGTGATGACGCACGGCGCGCGGCACGGGCTGCGGCGCTCGTCGGCGACGATGGCCGGCTGCCTGAGCGCGCTGGTGCTGATGCTGTCGGTGTCGGCGGCGGGCCTCGGCGTGTTTCTCGAAGCGTGGCCGGCGATGTTCAACGCGCTGCGCTTCGCGGGCGCGGCCTACCTGATCTATCTCGGCGTGAAGGCATGGCGCGCGCGCGTCGACGAAGCGCCGTCGGCCGCCGACGTCGAAACCGTGCCGCGCCAGGCTGCACCGGCGTCGCGCTGGGTGCTGTTCCGCAACGGCTTCCTGGTCGCCGGCAGCAACCCGAAGGCGATCCTGTTCGCGGCCGCGCTGCTGCCGCAGTTCATCAACGCGGCCGAGCCGACGCTGCCGCAGTTCGGCATCCTCGTCGTCACGTTCGCGGTGATCGAGGTGAGCTGGTATCTCGTCTACGCGTCGTTCGGCACGCGCATCGGCGCGACGCTGAAGAGCCAGAGTGTCGCGAAGATCTTCAACCGGCTGACGGGCGGGCTGTTCGTCGGCTTCGGTGCGATGATGGCGCTGGTCCGTCACTGATTCCGGACTGACTCAGGCGTACCGAACGCCCCGTCCCTCGCAAGGGGGCGGGGCGTTCGTCTTTTCGCGTCCGCTTCACATCCGCTCATGCACGCGGGCGAGTCAACGCCGTCGCGCTGGCCCCACGCCCGGCCGAGAGGCCGAACGCGGCCGCCGCACCGGCGAACGCGAACCCGATGCCGCACACGGCATCCCATCCGCCCCATGCCCACGCGCTGCCCGCGAGCGCCGCGCCGAGCGCTCCGCCGACGAAGAACAGTCCGACGAACAGTCCGTTCAGGCGCCCGCGCGCGGCCGGATTCAGCAGGTTGATCTCGCGGCGGCCGATCGTCTGGTCGACGATGACACCCGCATCGAGCAGCGCCGCGCCGCCGGCGAGCAGCGCCAGCGCGAGGCTGCGATGCGCGTGCGCGTCGAAGCCGAACCAGCCGGCGCCCGCGATGCCGAGCACGACGAGCGCCGCGAGCATCGTGCCGTGCGCGATCCGCTGTGCGACCGGGCCGTGGCCGCGGTCGCCGGCGCGGCCGGCGAGCGGCGTGACGATCGCGCCGCTGGCGCCGGCGAACGCGAACAGCGCGATCCCGTGCAGGTCGAGCCCGAACGGCGGCTGCGCGAGCCGCAGCCCGACGGCGGTCCAGAATGCGCTGAACGCGGCCATCGCGAGCGCGGCCGACAGCGCATGCCGGCGCAGTACCGGTTCATCGGCGAGCAGGCGCCCCATCGACGCGAGCAGCGCGCGGTAGCCGGCCGTGATCGACGGCGTGCGCGACGGCAGGCGCAGCGCGAGCACGACGGCGCTGGCCGCGTTCGCGAGCGCGGCCAGCGCGTAGAACGCGCGCCAGCCGGCCGAACCCGCGATCAGGCTCGCGAGCGGCCGCGACAGCAGGATGCCGAGCATCAGCCCGCTCATCACGTTGCCGACCGCGCGGCCGCGCTGCGCTTCGGGCGCCATCGACGCGGCCATCGGCACGAGCATCTGGATCACGCTCGACGCGGCGCCGGCCGCGAGCGTCGCCAGCAGGAACACGGCGCCCGACCGCGTGAACGCGGGCAGCGCGAGCGCAGCCGCGCACGCGACGAGCGTCGCGGCGATCAAACGGCGGTTTTCGAGCAGGTCGACCAGCGGCACGAGCAACACGAGCCCGGCCGCGTAGCCGAGCTGCGGCAGCATCGCGACGAGGCCGGCGAGGCCCGCCGGCAGGTGTAGGTCGGCGCTGATCGGGCCTGTCAGCGGTTGCGCGGCGAACAGGTCCATCACGATCACGCCGACCGTTGCGGCGAAGAACAGCGTCATGCCCGCGCTCAGCGCGGGCGGCGCGTCGACGGGCGTGCGAACGGCGGCGGGACAGGAGTCGGCAGGGCAGTTCATCGGAAGCCTGGGGGGTGGGTCGAAGGAATTCCCATCGTAGGCGGCCGATGTTTATGCGACAATTGAAATATGTATAACATGATTATGCGAGTTTGTTTTGAATACGCGTGATCTCCTGGCGTTCGTCGCGGTGGTCGACAGTGGGTCGATGGTCGCCGCTGCCGCGAAGCTCCATCTGACGCAGCCGGGCCTGACGCGGCGCGTGCAGAATCTCGAAACGCTGCTCGGCATGCCGCTGCTCGAACGGCAAAGCAAGCCGCTGAAGCCGACCGCCGCCGGGCGCGACGTCTACGCGCTCGCGCGCAACGTGCTGGGCGCGGTCGACGAGCTGATGGCGGCGGGCGCGCCGGACAGCGAGCCGTCGGGCGAGCTGCGCATCGGCGTCCCGCCGTTCCTGTCCGAGCTGGCGCTCGAGCGGCCGATCGACCGGCTGCGCGACGCATTCCCGCGCCTCACGCTGCGCGTGACGGCCGGCTGGTCGCCGGCGCTGATACAGGGCATCGAGCGCGGCACGCTCGATGTCGCGGCCGTGATGGTGCCGGCGAGCGCGGTGCTGCCCGACGCGTTCACCGCGACGCTGCTCGCCACGCAGCCGACGGTGCTCGTCGCCGCGCGCGACTTCCCGCTGCCGGACGGTCCGCTGTCGCTCGACACGCTGTCGGGTTTTCCGTGGGTGTTGAGCCAGGACGGCTGCGGAATGCGTTCGGCGCTGAGCCGCGCGCTCGGCGCGGCCGGGCTGCCGTTCGACGTCGCGGTCGAGGCGTTCGGCTCGGAGCTGCAACTGTCGCTCGTCGCGCGCGGCGCCGGCATCGGGATTGCGCCGCCGAACGCGCTGGCGCGCAGCGCGCATCGCGATGCGCTGAGGGTGGTGGAAACGGCGGGGCTGGAGACGCGGATCAACGTGTGGATCGTGCACGGCGCGCTGCCGGGCCGGCTGGTGCGGCCCGTCGCGCTGCTGCGCGACGCGCTGGCCGAGGTGCTGGACGGGGAGATCAGGAAGGGGTCAGAAGCCGGTGAAGCGATTTAGAACTGGCATTCGAGGGAAAATCCTTATTTTCTCTACGGAAATGTTGCATTGCGGAAACCGATTCGCTATAGTTGCACCTGTCTCCTCCATGTCTCCTCTGATATGGATTCAGCCCGCCTCTTAGGCGGGCTTTTTTTTGCCTGGGATTTTGCCGCGGCTTTCGGTTCGTCGTCCGTCGCCGGGCTCAGAACTTGTACGTCATCCCGACGTAGCTGATGATCGGGTCGGCCTTCAGGTCCGATTTCGACTCGGCCAGCACCGAACCGTCGGCCGCCTTGATTGTCACCGTCGACGTCGTCTTCAGCGGGATGTACGTCACCGACGCGATCAGCCCGAAATGCTCGGTCATGTTGTACTGCAGGCCCGCGTTGAACACCGGCTGCCATGACGACGAAGCCTTCGCCTCCACCGATGTCGTACCCGGCTTGCCCGCGCCCGCCGCGAGAATCGCGCCGAGGTTGTCCTGCGTCTGCTTGATGAAGTTCGTGTTGAGCTGCAGGTCGCTGAACCAGTTGTACGACACGCCGAGGCCGAGGAACGGCCGGAACTTCGCGGTCGCCTGCCCGAAGTAGTACTGCAGCAGCACGGCCGGGCTCCACTGCCGCACGCTCTTCACGATCGGGTTGACCGACGCGAGCCCGATGTTCTGCGTGCCGAGCGCGCCGGCAGGTCCCGGCGGCTTGATCGTGCCCTGGCCCGACACCTTGAACACCGGCGGCACGCCCGCCACCGACGTGACCGCGATGTGGTCGGTCAGGAAGTGGCTGATCGTCAGGCCGACGGTGTCGGCGCCGCTGGTGCGCAACCCGGTGCCCGGCGACGTGAACGACGGCGGCAGCCGCAGCGGCGTGTTGATCGGCGTCGGCGCGACGTTGGTCGTCATCGGCGTGCTGCTCTGCTGCGGCATCACGTGGAACCAGCCCAGCGTGACGACGTTGCTGCCGGCGCTCTGCGCGTGCGCCGCGAGCGGCGCCAGTGCGGCGGCGCCGGCCGCCGCGCAGAGAAGGGTTTTCTTCATCACGGCATTCCCCTCCGCTTACTGGACGAACGCGCCGATCGTGAAATACGGCGTCGATCCCGCGTTATCGAGGAAACCGAACACGCCACCCGAGAAGATGAACTTGCCGGTCGGCGACGTGCTGCCCGAACCCGTGTGGATCGTCGTGACCGTGCCCGGCACCTTCTGCGTGTAGTCGAGGTCGAGCACTCTCGTGAGCGAGGCCTGCGACGGCTGGAACGGATCGAGCAGCGTCGCCTGGGTGTTGATCAGCGCGGTGGTCCGGTAGTTGAACTCGCTGTCTACGCCGATGTATTCGCCGTTCTGCGAGCCGGCCGCGACCGCCGTCTGCGGCGCGAGGATCGAGATGCTCGATTCGTCGTCGGCGGTGAGGCCCGGCACGCCGTTGCGGTCCGGCGTCGGGTTCGGGTTCGCGACGCCCGTGCGCACGAGGATCGGCACGAGCTGGTTGCGCAGCTTGCCGACGATCATGAAGCCCTTGCCCTGCGGCGTCGCCGACAGCGTCGGCTTCAACTGGCTGCTGTAGTTGTTCGACTGGAACGCGCCGCTGCCGTCCGCGGACTGCACGAAGTTCGTGCCCTGCTGCGTGCACGCGCCGCCGGCGAACTGGCCGGTCGTGTCGCACTTGGTCCACGAGCCGTCCGCGTTGATCGTCACCTTCGCGTCGATCGACGCAGGCGCGAAGTTCTGCGACGGCACTTCGCCGAAGCCGACATGGCTGTACGTGCCCGCGACGTTCGCGATGTTGGTCTCGATCGACGAGAAGCCGATGAACGGGTAGTACGGGAATTTCGTATCGGGCACCGCGGCCTGGCCGAGCACGCCGCCGAACTGGATTTCCTTGCCGGGAATCGTGCCGCCGGCGACGCCGAAGCCGACGAAGATCCGCGCCGGGCGCGTCGAGTCGAGGCTCGCGCCGTTCAGGCGGAACGCGCACTGGTTCAGCTTGTTGGTCGGCAGCAGCGTTTCCTGCGTGAGCGTGCCGCTGTCGACGGTGCCCGCGCGGGTGGGCACGACGGTGCCGGTCGTTTGCGGAACCGCCGATTCGACGTACGTGACCTGCCAGGTCATCTTGGTCGTGTCGAGCTGGACCTTGGCGAGTTCGCCGCTGCCCGCGCCGCCCGTAAACACGGTGCTGTAGTCGAGCGACGCAGGACAGAGCCGATCCTCGACGAGCGGGGGCGGGTTGTCGCTGCCGCCGCCGCAGGCGGAAAGAAGGGGGGCGGCAAGGGCCGCCGCCAGAATGAGGTTGCGCTTCATGTTGCTCCTCCAGATTTGTCTTGTGTGGCGGCCAGCTCCCTGTCGGCCGCTTCTGTTGCTTGTGCTCGTCCTGCGTGCGCGGTGCCGCGCGCTTCGTCCGTCGCGCGGCGGCGGGTATGCCGCCGCCGCGTCCTCGATCGCTACTTGCTGATCTGCGCGCCCACGCCGAAGTACGGTGTCGACGAAGTCGTCGAGTTCGCCGACGTCGACGTGACGCCGCCGTTCACCGTGCCTTGCACGAGTGCCGCGTACAGCCCGCCCGTCGCGATCACCACGCCCGAAGCGGACGGGTAGGCCGCGCCGCTCGGCGGCGTCGTCTTCGCGTTCAGCAGGCCCGGCGTTGCCTGGCCGTAGTCGAGCGTGAAGCCTTCTTCCTCGGCCTGCGTGGTCGGGTTGATGAACGACGCGTTGCTGCCGCGGATCAGCGCAGCCGTGTACTTGAAGTTCGAGTCCGCACCCGCGTAGCCGCCGTCGATCGCGCCCGACGTGATCGCCGTCGCCGCGCCGAGCACCGCGATGCCCGATTCGTCGTCGACCTGCGCGTCGGTGTGCAGCGGCGGCGTGCCGAGGTTCACGTTGCCCGTGCGCACGATCACCGGCACCGTCGCGCCGTTGAGCTGGCCGATCACCATGTGCGCGGTCGCCGACTTGCCGGTCGCGCCGATGATCGGCAGTTGCGTCTGCGGCAGGATCTGCGGTGCCTTCGTGCTGTCGAAGTAGCCGCCGTTCGCGCTCGTCTTCCACGGATCGCCGGTCGTTTCGCACCCCGACGCATTCGTCGACGTGCACGCGCCGTTCGCATCGAACGTCTCGCTCGAGTTCGATCCCTTCGTCGCGTAGTTGCTCGACGGCACGAGGTGGTAGATCAGCGCGTTGTACGTGCCCGGCAGCTTCGACAGGTCGGTCGTCGTGTTCGCGAAGCCGAGGAACGGATAGAAATCGAAGTGGCGGTTCGGCACCTGGCCGACGTTCTGCACGAGGCCAGGGATGATCGTCAGCCCGTCGTACTGCACCGTCGCGCCCGGAATGCCGCCGCCCGCGACGCCCATGCCGACCAGCAGCATCGGCGGGTTCGCCGGGTTGAAGTCGGCGGCCGTCGAATAGGTCGAGCCGTCCGGCGCGGGGCCCGTGCCCGGCGTGAGGACGAACGCGCAGCGCGTCTGCTCGGCGGTCGGCAGCGTGCCGGTCGGCGGGTGGATGACCTTGCCGGTGATCGTCGTGCCGACGCGGCTGGGCGTGACGGTGCCCGTCTTCAGCGGAATCGGCGATTCGAGCCACTTGAGCGTGTACGTCATCGCGACCGCGTCGATGTTGACGCTGACGATCTCGCCGCTACCGGCACCGCCGAGATACGTGCTCTTCACGATGTCGGCGTTGGCCGGACACAGCGAACCGTTGACGGGCTGTGACGGCGGCGGCCCTTGCGTGCCGCAGCTCGATCCGGAACATTGGGGTGCATTGATCGGCGCGAGCGCGCCGCCGGAATCCCCCCCACCACATGCAACCAGGAAAGGGGCAATGGCAAAGGCCGTTGCCACCCCCTTCGATAAGGCGTGCGACATGCCGCTGTCTCCAATCGTTTAATTGTGCGAGCTAATGTCGCTGCCTTGATTTTTGCTGTCAATTGATGAACTCGTCTAAAAAAGGCGATTGAAACGGATGTCGTGTTTTGAATCCTTGTACGACACGGCATTCAGTAAGAATTAAAACGCGCAAGGGGCTGGCAAAAGCTGCCGGAGTGGGGGATGTGCCACGCGCGGAAGGCTGTCGAAGAGCCTTCCCGCGCACGACGGCAGCGTTTAAAGCGGCGGTATCCGGTTTATCCCTATTCGGGATTGACTGGAGAAACAAGGGGGGAGTTAATCCGCTGGTAATCGCGCAATGGAAAGCTTGTAAATATTTGTAAATGCGCGAACGGGATTTTATTTATTGCGTGATACGGGTAAATAAAAAGCCGGCCAGCGGCCGGCTTTGCATCGCAAGAGAGGATGATCAGCGCGTGAGGCCTGCATCCTCGGCCGCACCGATGTTGAGGTTCATGCACTGGATCGCGGCGCCCGACGCACCCTTGCCGAGGTTGTCGAGGCGCGCGACCGTGACGAAGCGCTCTTCGTTGCCGAACACGAACAGGTCGACGCGGTTCGTGTCGTTGTTCGCCTGCACGTCGAAGAAGCCGCTGTCGAGGTTCGCGTCCGCGTCGAACGGCGCGACGCGCACGAACGCTTCGTCCGCGTAGTACTCGGCGAACACGCGCTGCACGTCCTGCGGCGTCGCGCGCTTCGCAAGCTGTTCGGGCGTGAAGTAGGTCGTCACCGCGAGACCCTTCAGGAACGGGCCGACGATCGGCGTGAAGATCGGCGGGTTCGCGAGGCCCGTGTGCGCGGCCATTTCCGGCAGGTGCTTGTGCGCGAGGCCGAGCGCATACGGGCGCGGGCTCGCGAGCTTGCCGCCCGGCGCCGCGTTCTCGTAGTCGGCGATCATCGACTTGCCGCCGCCGCTGTAGCCGGTGATCGAGTAGCTGTGCGCGGCGAACGTCGGCGCGACGATGCCCGCATCGACGAGCGGGCGCATCGCGAGCACGAAGGCCGATGCGTGGCAGCCCGGCACTGCGATACGCTTCGACGTGCGAATCTTCTCGCGCTGCGCGCGGGCCAGTTCGGGCAGGCCGTAGGCCCAGTCGGCGCTCGTGCGGAACGCGGTGCTCGCGTCGATCAGCGTCGTGTTCGGGTTCTCGACGAGCGATGCCGATTCGCGCGACGCGACGTCCGGCAGGCACAGGAACGTGACGTCCGACGCGTTGATCAGGCGGCGGCGCTCGTCGACGTCCTTGCGCTTCGCTTCATCGATGCGCAGGATCTCGATGTCGTTGCGTGCCGACAGGTATTCGAAGATCTTGAGGCCGGTCGTGCCTTCCTGGCCGTCGACAAAAACTTTGGTGCTCATTTCGCTCTCACTGGATGAAACGGGGGCCCGCGCCCGGAGACCGCCATTTTAAGACGTCATCCGGCGCGCCTGCACCGCGCGGGGCGAAAAAAAGACGGCCGGCGGGCCGCCTTGTGTCCCTTTGATGCCTGACGGCACGGGCGCCGGGGCGGGCTCAGCGGCTGCCGGCAACCCAGCGGGCCGTCGCTTCGGCGATGCGCCGGCCAAATACCTTCCCGGTCTCGAGGTCGCCCGGCAGCGGGCCTTCGTCGGGCGTTGCATCCGCCGGCGACTGCGCGAGCAGGCCCGTGGAGCCGCCGAGGTAGTTGATGTCGTTGCGCGTGGCCGCCTTCGAGTTGGCCGGCATCAGGCTCGTGCCGACCCATACCATCCCATGCTGCATCGACAGCGTGACGAAATATTGAATCGTCGAGAACTTGTCGCCGTTCATCGTCGCGGAGTTCGTGAAGCCCGCGGCGATCTTGTCCTTCCACTTCTGCGTGAACCACGCTTTCGACGTCGCGTCGGCAAACTGCTTGAACTGTGCCGACGGGCCGCCCATGTAGGTCGGCGCGCCGAAGACGATCGCGTCGGCCGCGTCGAGGGCGGCCCAGCCCGCGTCGTCGAGGTCGCCGACGGCGATCAGGCGTACGGTCGCGCCGGCTTCCTGAGCGCCCGCGTGAACGGCCTCGGCCAGTTTCTGCGTGTGACCGTAGCCGCTGTGATAGACGATGACGATGTTCGACATGAAGCGTTCTCCGGAAAGGGACGGGAACGGCGGCCGCAGCGGCCTGCCGCGTCACGCGTCGCCGGCGGGCGGCGCGACGGATGCGCGGCGAGTGATGCCGCGACCGGTGACGACGAGTCTAGCAAGCCGAAATGACGGGAAAACGCGCGCATGCGATGCACCGAAATTCGCGGCGGCCGGCAATCGCGGCATGGCGGCGCGTGGCGCCCGTTGCCGCGGTCACTGTCCGTAGTTGACCGTGAATTGCGCGCTGCCGATCGCGAGCGTGCCGATCTCGTGCTCGAACATCGGCGCGGGGCGGCCCTGCGCGATGCGCAGGTCGCTGCCCTTCAGCGCGTAGACGGTGATCACGTAGCGGTGCGGTTTGCCGGGCGGCGGGCACGGGCCGCCGTAGCCGTCAATCCCGAAGTCGTTGCGCGCCTCGATCGCGCCGATGCGCCGCAGGAAGCCGGATGCGCTCGCGTCGGCGGGCAGGCTCGTGACCGTGGCCGGGATGCCCGCCACCGCCCAGTGCCACCAGCCGCGCCCGGGCGCGTCGGGATCGAAGATCGTGACCGCGTAGCTGCGCGTGCCGGGCGGCGGGTTGTGCCACGCGAGTTGCGGCGAACGGTTCGCGCCCTTGCAGTCGCCGCGGTCGAACACGTTCGCGGCGCGGACGCGCCCGCCGGGCGTCAGGTCGTCGCTCGACACGGTGAACGGGACTTCCGCATGGGCGGGCAGCGCCGCGAAGACGGCGCTGCAAAGGAGGACGGCGAGGAACGGAGACGGGCGACCCGATGGCGCAGGCGGAGTGATCCGGCGATCCACACGCATATGGCGCTTCTCCCGTCACGTGGGCCGGACCGATGCTCCCGGCGTTGTTGGCGTTGTGCGTTGCCCGCGTAGCTGATGGCGGCGATGGATCAAGTCTAGCATTAGGGTTCGATGAGCGACGCACACCGGGGCCGGCGATTGAGATCGGTCATTGCGTGAAGCGACGGACGAAAAAAAACCGCCTGCAATGAAGCAGGCGGCTTTTTCAGCCAGGGTGCCGGCATGCATGCCGGCGCGGCGTCACTCCTGGGCGCCCGTCGCGCCGCCGTGCGCGGCCGACCACTCGGCCGGCGCGTGCAGGAACTTCTCGACTTCGTCGAGCGTCTTCGTCTCGAAGTAGCCCGATGCCTTCGCGACGCGCAGCACGTCCCACCACGTCGCCAGCGCGTGCAGGTCGACGTCGATGTCCTTCAGGACCGACACGCTTTCCTTGAAGATGTCATAGTGGAACAGTACGAAGCAGTGATTCACCGTCGCGCCCGCGGTGCGCAGCGCGTTGACGAAGTTGATCTTGCTGCGGCTGTCGGTCGTCAGGTCTTCCACCAGCAGCACGCGCGAGCCTTCTTCCAAATGGCCCTCGATCTGCGCGTTGCGGCCGAAACCCTTCGGCTTCTTGCGCACGTACTGCATCGGCACCATCATCCGGTCCGCGATCCATGCCGCGAACGGGATGCCGGCCGTCTCGCCGCCCGCCACCGCGTCGATCTGCTCGAAGCCGATGTCGCGCGTGATCGTCGTTTCCGCCATTTCCATCAGTGCACGGCGCACGCGCGGATACGAGATCAGCTTGCGGCAGTCGATATAGACGGGGCTTGCCCAGCCGGACGTGAAGATGAACGGTTTTTCGGCGTTGAAGTGCACCGCCTGCACTTCGAGCAGGATTTTGGCGGTCGTATCCGAGATCGACTGACGATCGTAGCCTGTCATGGGCATTCCTTGGGTGTTGAGCGAGGAGCGGGCGCGGGGCCCGGTGGCGCAGCAAGGGGAACCTGCCCAGGGGGCGGGGGCGCGATCGGTGGGCCAATCGCATCGCTGCGCGCGTAGCCCGCTATTTTACCCGATTCAGGCCGGTTTTCGGCGGAATTCGCGCAGGTTCGCAGTGGCGCTCACCACCGGCGAAACAAACGGGGACCGACCGCCTGCATGCCGATGCCGGGGATGCGGCGCTGCACCAACATGTGTCATGCGCGGGGTGTACACTAGGCGACCCTTAGAAATCGTTCAGTACTTTGTACTTTCCTCTTGCCACCCGCCAAGGTTCGATGGCGTGCCGACCCGGCGCGTCGCGTGCCGTCTCTCAGTCGACCATCCCCTCGATTCAAGCAGACGCGGCCGAAGGTGCTGTGTACTGAACCGTCAAAATTTCGCATGTCTCTCGCAGGTCAATCATGGACGAACAACTGAAGCAGGCCGCTCTCGCTTATCACCTGAACCCGAAACCCGGCAAGATTTCGGTCACCCCGACCAAGCCGCTGTCGAACCAGCTCGATCTGTCGCTCGCGTATTCGCCGGGCGTCGCCGCCGCGTGCGAGGCGATCCACGCCGATCCGCTCGACGCGCAGAAGTACACGTCGCGCGGCAACCTCGTCGGCGTCATCACGAACGGCACGGCCGTGCTCGGTCTCGGCAACATCGGCCCGCTCGCCGCGAAGCCGGTGATGGAAGGCAAGGGCTGCCTCTTCAAGAAGTTCGCGGGCATCGACGTGTTCGACATCGAACTGTCGGAGTCCGACCCCGACAAGCTCGTCGAGGCGATCGCAATGCTCGAGCCGACGCTCGGCGGCATCAACCTCGAGGACATCAAGGCGCCGGAATGCTTCTACATCGAGCAGAAGCTGCGCGAGCGCATGAAGATCCCCGTCTTCCACGATGACCAGCACGGCACCGCGATCATCGCGTCGGCCGCGATCCTGAACGGCCTGAAGGTCGTCGGCAAGAAGCTGTCCGAAGTGAAGCTCGTGTGCTCGGGCGCCGGCGCCGCGGCCATCGCGTGCCTGGACCTGCTGGTGAACCTCGGCCTGACGAAGTCGAACATCCTCGTCGCCGATTCGAAGGGCGTGATCTACGAAGGGCGCGGCAATCTCGATCCGTCGAAGCAGCGTTATGCGGCGACCACCGACGCGCGTACGCTCGCCGATGCGATCGTCGGCGCGGACGTGTTTCTCGGCTGCTCGAGCGCGGGCGTGCTGAAGCAGGACATGGTCAAGACGATGGGCGACCGGCCGCTGATCCTGGCGCTCGCGAACCCGGAACCGGAAATCCGCCCGGAAGACGCGAAGGCCGTGCGCCCGGACGCGATCGTCGCGACCGGCCGTTCGGACTATCCGAACCAGGTCAACAACGTGCTGTGCTTCCCGTTCATCTTCCGCGGCGCGCTCGACGTCGGCGCGACGACGATCACGGAAGAAATGAAGCTCGCGTGCGTGCGCGCGATCGCCGAACTGGCCCAGGAAACCGACCAGAGCGAGGAAGTCGCGAAGGCGTATGAAGGCCATTCGCTCGAGTTCGGGCCGGACTACCTGATTCCGAAGCCGTTCGACCCGCGCCTGATCATCAAGATCGCGCCGGCCGTCGCACAGGCCGCGATGGATTCGGGCGTCGCGACGCGTCCGATCCAGGACATGGACGCATACCGCGAGCAGCTCGGCGCGACCGTCTACCGCACCGGCATGGTGATGCGCCCGGTGTTCGCGACCGCGAAGAAGAAGCAGGCACGTATCGTGTTCGCCGAGGGCGAGGACGAGCGCGTGCTGCGCGCCGCGCAGTTCGTGCTGCAGGAAAAGATCGCGCTGCCGATCATCGTCGGCCGTCCGTCGGTGGTCGAGATGCGCCTCGCTAAGATCGGCTCGAAGCTGAAGGCCGGTGTCGATTTCGAGATCGTCAATCCGGAAGACGACACGCGCTATCACCGCTACTGGCAGGCGTACCACGACATCGCCGCGCGCGACGGCGTGACGCCGGAAGTCGCGAAGGCCGCGATGCGCAAGTTCAACACGCTGATCGGCGCGATGCTCGTGCACCTGGGCGACGCGGACGGGATGATCTGCGGGATGATCGACACGTTCCACAGCCACCTGAAGTTCATCGAGCAGGTGCTGGGCCGCGCGAAGGGCGCCGAGCACTTCGCGGCGATGAACCTGCTGATGCTGCCGGGCCGCAACCTGTTCCTGTGCGACACGTACGTGAACGAGCAGCCGAGCGCCGAACAGCTCGCCGACATGACGATCCAGGCCGCGGCCGAGATCGAGCGCTTCGGCATCGCGCCGAAGGCCGCGCTGCTGTCGAACTCGAACTTCGGCAGCGCGCCGTCGGCGTCGTCGCGCCGCATGGCCGAAGCCCGCAAGCTGATCAGCGAGCGTGCGCCGAACCTGGAAGTCGACGGCGAAATGCACGGCGACGCGGCGCTGTCGGAAGTGATCCGCAAGCAGGCCTTCCCGGGCACGACGCTGTCGGGCGAAGCGAACCTGCTGATCATGCCGAACGTCGAAGCCGCGAACATCGCGTACAACCTGCTGAAGATGGTCGGCGGCGAAGGCGTGACGGTCGGCCCGTTCCTGCTCGGCGCCGCGCAGCCGGTCCACATCCTGACGCCGGCCGCGACCGTGCGCCGGATCATCAACATGACGGCCGTTGCCGCCGCGAACGTGAACACGAAGTAAGTTCGCGCCCGCGTGTGCCGCGCTTCAAGCGCGGCACAATGAAAAACGCCACGGAACCTGCGTTCCGTGGCGTTTTTTTTATCGTGATCCGCTGCCGGCGCGGGCAGGCGTCCGATTCGCGAACGCCCGCCGCGTGCCGTTACGCGACCTGCTGGTGCGACTGGCCGCCGGCCGGCGAGCGCCACTTCGCGAGCAGCGTGTTCCACTTCTGGCGTACCGCGCGCAGGTTGTTCTCCTTCACGTGGCCGTAGCCGCGAATGCCGTCCGGCAGCGCCGCGAGCTCGAGTGCGAGCGGGCGGTTGGCCGTGTTCAGCCTGCCAAGAACTTCGCCGATCAGCGCTTCGTACTCGCCGATCAGCGCGCGCTCGGTGCGGCGTTCCTCGGTACGGCCGAACGGGTCGAGGCCCGTGCCGCGCAGGAACTTCGCCTTCGCGAGCAGCCGGAACGCCGACATCATCCACGGGCCGTACGCCTTCTTCACGAGATGGCCGTGCGCGTCCGTCTTCGCGAACAGCGGCGGCGCGAGGTGGAATTTCAGCTTCCAGTCGCCTTCGAACTGCGCGGACAGGCGCGCGAGGAACGCGGGGTCGGACTGCAGTCGCGCGACCTCGTATTCGTCCTTGTACGCCATCAGCTTGAACAGGTTGCGCGCGACCGCTTCGGTCAGTTGCTCCTGCACCGTATCGCCGTCCGCCAGCGCTCGCTCGGCTGCGCGCACCTTGTCGACGAACGCCGCATAACGCGATGCGTACGCGGCGTTCTGGTACGCGGTGAGGAATTCCACGCGCTTCGCGATCAACGCGTCGACCGCCTTCTTCGTGTGCAGCGCGATCACGGTGGCGCCTTGCGCGGGGCGCGCATCGCCGGCCGCGGCCTGCTTCACGCTCGCCAGGTCGTACGCGGCGCGCCGGCCCCAGTCGAAGGCCGCGCGGTTCTTCTCGACCGACACGGCGTTCAGCTCGATCGCGCGTTCCAGCGACGCGAGCGTGAGCGGCAGCCAGCCTTTCTGCCATGCGTAGCCGAGCACGAACGGGTTCGTGTAGATCGCGTCGCCGAGCAGCGCGACCGCGAAGCGGTTCGCGTCGATGAAATCGACGGCTTCACCCGCCGCCGCGCGGATGTCGTTCTCCGCGGACAGGCCGGGGAACGCCCAGTTCGGGTTCTTGATGAACTCGGCGGTCGGCGTCTGCGCGCTGTTGACGACCACGCGCGTCGCGTCGTGCCGCATCCGCGACGTGCATTCGTCGCCGGCCGTGACGATCGCGTCGCAGCCGATCACGAGGTCGGCTTCGCCCATCGCGATCCGCGTCGCGTGGATGTCGGTCGGCGCGTGCGAGATCTGCACGTGGCTCATCACGGCGCCGCCCTTTTGCGCGAGGCCGGTGACGTCGAGCACGGTTACGCCCTTGTTCTCGAGGTGCGCGGCCATCCCGAGCAGCGCGCCGATCGTGACGACGCCCGTGCCGCCGACGCCGGTGACGAGCACGCCGTACGCGCGGTCGATGTCCGGCAGCGTCGGTTCCGGGATCGGCGGCAGCGCGGCGCCGTCGACCGAAACCGCCTTCGGCTTCTTCAACTGGCCGCCCTCGACCGTGACGAAGCTCGGGCAGAAGCCCTTCACGCACGAGAAGTCCTTGTTGCAGCTCGACTGGTTGATCTGGCGCTTCGTGCCGAACTCGGTTTCCAGCGGCTCGACCGACAGGCAGTTCGACTGCACCGAGCAGTCGCCGCAGCCTTCGCACACCGCTTCGTTGATCACGACGCGCTTGGCCGGGTCCGGATAGGTGCCGCGTTTGCGGCGGCGGCGCTTCTCGGTTGCGCAGGTCTGGTCGTAGATCAGGATCGTCGTACCGGCGATCTCGCGCAGCTCGCGCTGCACGTCGTCGAGCTGGTCGCGGTGATGGATCGTCACGCCCGGCGCGAGCAGCGCCTTCTGGCCGTCGTACTTCTCCGGCTCGTCGGTGACGATCACGATCTTCTTCGCGCCTTCGGACGCGAGCTGGTGCGTGATCTGCGGCACCGTCAGCACGCCGTCGACCGGCTGGCCGCCCGTCATCGCGACCGCGTCGTTGTAGAGGATCTTGTAGGTGATGTTCGCCTTCGACGAGATCGCAGCGCGCACCGCCAGCAGGCCCGAGTGGAAATAGGTGCCGTCGCCGAGGTTCGCGAACACGTGCTTCTCGTCCGTGAACGGCGCCTGGCCGATCCACGGCACGCCTTCGCCGCCCATCTGGCTGAAGGTGCTGGTGCTGCGGTCCATCCACACGGTCATGTAGTGGCAGCCGATGCCGGCGATCGCGCGCGAGCCTTCCGGCACGTTGGTCGACGTGTTGTGCGGGCAGCCCGAGCAGAACCACGGCTTGCGCTCGGTCTGCACGTGCGGCTTCGCGAGCGCCATTTCCTTCGCGTTGATCACCGCGAGCCGCGCGGCGATGCGCGCGCGCACGTCGGACGGCAGCTCGAACTTCTCGAGGCGCGTCGCGATCGCCTTCGCGATGATCGCGGGCGACAGTTCGTAGTGCGCGGGCAGCAGCCAGTTGCCCATCGGCACCGACCATTCGCCGCCGGCGCCGTCCTTCTCGTCGAACTTGCCGAACACGCGCGGCCGTTGCGCGTCGGGCCAGTTGTACAGCTCTTCCTTGATCGCGTATTCGAGGATCTGGCGCTTTTCCTCGACGACGAGGATTTCGTCGAGGCCGCGCGCGAATGCCTGCGCGCCCTGCGCTTCGAGCGGCCACACGCAGCCGACCTTGTAGAGCCGGATGCCGATCCGCGCGCAGGTTTCGTCGTCGAGGCCGAGGTCGGTCAGTGCCTGGCGCACGTCGAGGTACGCCTTGCCGCCGGTCATGATCCCGAAGCGCGCGCTCGGCGAATCGATCTCGATCCGGTCGAGCTTGTTCGCGCGCACATAGGCGAGCGCCGCGTACCACTTGTAGTCGAGCAGCCGCGCCTCCTGCACGAGCGGCGGGTCGGGCCAGCGGATGTTCAGGCCGCCGTCCGGCATGATGAAGTCGGTCGGCAGCACGATTTCGGTGCGATGCGGGTCGATGTCGACCGACGCCGACGATTCGACGACGTCCGTCACGCACTTGAGCGCGACCCACAGGCCCGAGTAGCGGCTCATCGCCCAGCCGTGCAGGCCGAAATCGAGATATTCCTGCACGTTGGACGGGAACAGCACCGGCAGCCCGCAGGCCTTGAAGATGTGCTCGGACTGGTGCGCGAGCGTCGACGATTTCGCTGCGTGGTCGTCGCCGGCGAGCACCAGCACGCCGCCGTGCTGCGACGAGCCGGCCGAGTTCGCGTGCTTGAAGACGTCGCCGGTGCGGTCGACGCCCGGGCCCTTGCCGTACCACATGCCGAACACGCCGTCGTGCTTCGCGCCGGGGTACAGGTTGACCTGCTGCGAGCCCCACACGGCGGTGGCGGCGAGATCTTCGTTGATGCCGGGCTGGAAGACGATCTGGTGGGCTGCCAGGTATTGCTTGGCCTTCCAGAGCGACAGATCGAGGCCGCCGAGCGGCGAGCCGCGATAGCCGGAGATGAAGCCGGCGGTATTGAGACCGGCGGCGCGGTCGCGTTCCTGCTGGAGCATCGGCAGGCGCACGAGGGCCTGGATGCCGCTCATGTACGCGCGACCGCGTTCCAGTGTGTATTTGTCATCAAGCGTGACGGACTTCAGCGCGGCTTCTAGCGACGCGCGTTGGCCTGCGTCTAGCGGGGCATTCATTAACAGTCTCCTCCACCCAGTTTGGGATCACCAAAACTCGACTGCTCCGGCGTCTTGTGGACACGTCGGCAGTGGCCGGCATATTGGCCGGTTTTAAGCGATGGTAGCACTGGGGCAAACCCGCCGCCCATCGGCCGGAATGCGGCGGCGCACCAGGAAAAAGGGCTTGATCATGCGTTACATCATGTAAATGCATGTAAAGCCGGCTCCATCTGCGGGCAAATGCCGTTAATCTTGTCGGCCTGCCGGAGGTGCCCGGCCGCGTTGGTTCGTTTCGACGCAACCGGGGAGGCGCCGGCAGTTTTACAGGAGGTGCAATGAACACACGTCATATCCAGAGTTTCCTGATCGTGTCCGCCGCGTTTTTCGCGATGACCGGCCCGGTGCGCGCGCAAGGCGCGAGCGCACTGGCGGCAGCCGGCGCGCAGATGCGTCAGATCGTGCCGGCCCAGGATGCCGTCGCGCAGCCGGCGGCCGAGTGTGTCGCCGAGTCGAAGGCGAACGCGCGTTGATCCGGTCGCGCGGCCTGCGGGCCGCGCCGGAATGCGAAAAGGGTGGGAATCGTCGGATTCCCGCCCTTTTTCTTTGTGCCGCCGGATCGTGCGGCCGGCCAAGTTGCCCCGGGCCGCCGCGCGCCGGACGCGTCAGGCCTTGTCCTGCACGACGCCGCGGCGGATCTGGTCGAGCTCGATCGATTCGAACAGCGCCTTGAAGTTGCCTTCGCCGAAGCCTTGGTTGCCCTTGCGCTGGATGATCTCGAAGAAGATCGGCCCGATCTGGTTCTCGGTGAAGATCTGCAGCAGCAGGTCGTCGCGCGCGCCGTCGATCAGGATCTTGCGCTTCTTCAGTTCGTCCAGCGATTCGCCGTGGTTCGGCACGCGGCGGTCGACCAGCTCGTAATACGTGTCGATCGTGTCGAGCAGCTTCACTTCCTTGCCGCGCAGGCCGTCGACCGCGCCGTAGATGTCGTTCGTGCCGAGCGCGATGTGCTGGATGCCTTCGCCGTGGTACGCGTCGAGGTATTCCTGGATCTGGCCGGCCGTGTCCGAGCCTTCCTCGTTGATCGGGATGCGGATCTTGCCGCACGGCGACGTCATCGCCTTCGACTTCACGCCAGTCACCTTGCCTTCGATGTCGAAGTAGCGCACCTCGCGGAAGTTGAACAGGCGTTCGTAGAACTCGGCCCATTCCTGCATGCGGCCGCGATGCACGTTGTGCGTCAGGTGGTCGATGTAGGTAAGGCCGTGACCGACCGGGTTCGGGTTCGCGCCGGCGATCGGCTCGAAATCGACGTCATAGATGCTGATGTCGCCGATCGCGCCCGGCTGCGCGCCGTTCTTGCCGCGCCAGCGATCGACGAAGTAGATCAGCGAATCGCCGATGCCCTTGATCGCCGGGATGTTCAACTCCATCGGGCCCGTCTTGTTGTCGAAGCCCCATGCGCCGAGTTCGAGCGCGTGCTTGTATGCCTTCGCGGCGTCCTGCACGCGAAACGCGATCGCGCAGATCGACGGGCCGTGCAGGCGCGCGAAGCGTTGCGCGAACGAATCGGGTTCGGCGTTGATGATGAAGTTGATGTCGCCCTGGCGGTAGACCGTCACGTCCTTGTGGCGGTGGCGCGCGATCGCGGTGAAACCCATCCGTTCGAACAGTTGTCCGAGCGCTTTCGGGTCCGGCGCCGTGTATTCGATGAATTCGAAGCCGTCGGTGCCGACGGGGTTGTCCCAGTTGGGGATCTGCATGTCGTGTCTCCTGTGCGGGGCGATCGGCCGGGGCGACGTACGCGTGTCCGGCCCGGTTCGATGTCGAAGGCGGCGCACGCGTCGGCGTGCGCAACGAATCGGTACGTGCGACAAAGTGTAGCGGGCGGCCGCGAGCGGAAACTTGCGAACTTAATCGTCCGTGCCTACGATGACGCAATTTCCAGTCTCTAAACAATCATTGGAGGGCAGAAGATGGCGCAAGTCGAATTGGATGCCATCGACCGGCGGATTCTCGCGATTCTTCAGGAGAACGGGCGCCTGTCGAACCAGGAGATCGCCGAGCGCGTGAACCTGTCGCCGAGCCCGTGCCTGCGGCGGATCCGGCGGCTCGAGGAGATCGGCGTGATCACCGGCTATGTCGCGCTGCTGGATCCGCAGAAGCTCGGGCTCGACCTGCTCGCGTATGTGAGCGTGCGGCTCGAGAAGCGCGGCGGCCTGGCGCCGGTGCGGGCCGACGAGACGTCGGCGCGCGCGGGCGCGACCCACGCGGAGCTGTTTCGCGCGGCCGTGCAGGCGTGGCCGGAAGTGGTCGCGTGCCACGCGATGACGGGAGACATGGATTACCTGCTGCGCGTGCAGGTCGAGGACATGGCGCATTTCTCCCGCTTCGTGCAGGAGCACTTGCTGCATCATCCGTCGGTCATCGACGTGAAGACGAGCTTTTCGCTCGAATGCTTCAAGGAGACGACGGCGTTGCCGATTCGTTCGGTGCGCTAGCGCGCCCCGGCGACGGGAGGAGGGGAAAAGGGGCCGGGCCCGCCACGGCGGCGGCCCGGTCGGCCGACGTTACGCCGTCAGCGCGTCGGGCATCAGCGCTTCGATGAACTTCGACGTGCGGTGCGCCTGGCGCTTCAGCGCGTAGTCGAACACCGCGGCCTGTTCCTGCAGCATCTCGGCGATGATCGTCGAGTGGTCGGCCGGCGGCAGCGACAGGTACGCATCGGCTTCGCCGTACGCGTACTCGATCCGCATCCCGGATTTCTTCGCGATGTGCATCATCGTCGCGTTACGCGACAGGCAGTGCATGTACAGCATCGTCACGTGCGTGTTGCGGCTGCGGATCGCCGCGCGCTCGAACAGCTTCGAGCCGACGCCGCGGCCGCGTGCGCTTTCGAGCACCGACACGCCGAATTCGGCCGTGCGCTTGTCGCCCTCGGCCGGCAGGTAGGCCAGGTGGCCGACGCCGATCAGTGCGAGTTCGTGGTCGAACACGCCGAACACGGTGTCGCGGCCGAAGTCGATCGTGCGGACATAGTTCTCGATCACGTGGTCGGGCACCATCTGGCCGAAGCGCAGCAGGCGGTCCTCTTCGTCGAGCGAGAGAAAGTGGGTGAGCATCTGCTCACGGTCTTTGGAAGCCAGTTCCCTGACGAGAACCGGCGCACTACCGGCGGTGCCGACGACATCGGCATTGCCGTTCAATTGCGTGTTCATCGTGGGTTCCTCAATGTGTGACCGTACAGCGGGTTGTGCAACGCAACAGCATTTTACCCGACCGTCGGCCCCAGGATTGGGGAAAACCCGTATTTAACCTTATTTATGCTGGAGGATGAATTCTAAATCCGCTTAGTTAATCCTGTATCTATTTGATTTTTAACGAATTTAAAATTCATCATATGAAACGCGCAGCGAGCGGCCGCAGTGTGCCCGTCACGCAACGCTTGCTGCTGTGCGGCAATCAGGGCGCCGTCGACAGTCCGCGCTCGATCAGGTCGATCACTTGCTCGGCGAAGTCGCGATAGCCGAGACGGCCGCCCGGCTTCAGCCACGTGAACGTCCAGTTGATCATCCCGAACACCATCATCGTCACGGACGTCTGGTTTTCCTTCGAGATGCGGTCCGGGTACGCGCGCGCGAGCTGGCGCGTGAACGCGGCGACGATATCGCGCTGGCGGTCGAGCACGATCTCGCGCTGCGCGTCCTCGAGATACTTCACGTCGTTGAGCAGCGCGACATGACGGCTGTGCGACGTCTCGTATTCGGCGAGAAATGCGCGCACGAGCTCGGCGAACGCGTCGCGCTCGCTGAGGCCGCGCCGCTGGCTCGCCCCTTCGACCTCGGCGATGATCAGCATCAGCCGCTTCGTGTAGCGATCGAGCAGGTCGAACAGGATCGCTTCCTTGCTCTCGTAATAGTGATAGAGGCGTGCCTTCGACGTGCCGCTCGCGGTCGCGAGATCGGACATCGACGTGCTCGGGTAGCTCGTCTGCGCGAATTTCCCGGCGGCGAGATCGAGGATCTGTTCGCGCTGGGATTCGTGGTCGGGCGCTCGGGTACGGGCCATGGTCGAATGCGGAAGATTAGCGGTGCGTAGTGGCCGCGCGGGCCGCGCGCACCTGCGTGGAAGAGAGGGCGGCGGGCGCGTCGTCCTGCAGCTCGAGCCGGCCGGCCGCCGCGAGTTCGCGGCAGCGCCACCAGGCGATCGAGTCGCTGACGAACAGGCTGCCGCGGTCGGCGTCGGCCATGATGCTGCCGACGAGGCGCCGTGCGGGCTGCCAGTCGGTTTCCGCGCGCGCGACGATCAGCGCGTCGAGATCGGCGTAGTAGCCGCTCTTGATCGTGTTGCTGACCCAATAGCGAAGTTCGGCGTTCAGGTGCTTCGCTTCCTGCCATTCGAGCGCGAGGCGGCCGATCCGCAGCACCGAGATCGGCGCGGCCACCGGCCGTTTCCGCGCCAGTTCCGCGGGCGAGAACATCCCGGTCGAGCACGCCTGGTCGGTGCGCGACAGCGATGTGCGCCGTGCCGTGTCGAGGTCGGCGGCCGACAGCCGCACCTCGTTCAGGCGCTGCGGGACGTTGCGCAGGTGGTAGGCGACGCGGCGCAGCAGCAGCTTGTCGCCGACGCTCGGCGCGTGCCACACGACCACCTGGCCCGTATCCATCGCGAGCCGGTCGAGGCGTGCGAACTCGTCGTCGATTTCCGCGTTCCAGTCGGGGATCTGGTCGCCGAGCACGCGCTCCCAGAAGGCGGCGCGCGTATCGGGCGTCTCGTCGGCGCCCTTCAGCGGCCCGACGCCGAGATCGTCGAGCAATCCGACGACGCGCTCGTCGCGTCCGGCTTGCGCGAGTGCCTCGCTCAGCGACGCGGCGGCGGTGCCGCCCTGAATCACATGAATGGTACTCATCGGCCTGTCGTCAACAAAAGAAAGCCGCCGGCCGGGTGGACGTTGCGATGTCCAGCCGGCCGGCGGCCCCTAGTGTAAGCGAGATGTGTGACGGCGAGAAACCGTCCGGCGCCGCGACGCGATGCCGCTCAACGCTCGTCGAAGCTCACGACGACCTTGTCGCTGATCGGATGGCACTGGCACGTGAGCACGAAACCGTCCTTCACTTCGTGCGCCTCGAGTGTGTAGTTCTTCTCCATCCGCACTTCGCCCTCGATCACTTTCGCGCGGCAGGTGCAGCACACGCCGCCCTTGCACGCGTACGGCAGCGCGAGCCCCGCGCGCAGGCCGACATCGAGCAGGCTCACGCCTTCGTACGGCAGGCGCAGCTTGCGCTTCTTGCCGTCGAGCACGATTTCCAGGTCGGCGGCCGGCGTCTGGTCGGTGATCTCGACGACCGGCGCGCCGGCCTGCGGCAGCGGCGTGCCGAAGCGCTCGACATGCACCTTCGCCTGCGGCACGCCGGCCGCCTTCAGCGCGGCTTCGGCCGCATCCATCATCGGCGCGGGGCCGCAGATGAACGCCTCGTCGATCGCGTCGGCCGGCATCAGCGTAGCGAGGAATTCCGCGCATTTGGCCTGATCGAGCACGCCGTTGAACAGTTCGACGTCCTGCTGGTCGTCCGACAGCACGTGATAGAGGACGAAGCGGTTCATGTAGCGGTTCTTCAGGTCCTCGAGCTCCTCCGCGAACATGATCGCGTCGACGCTGCGGTTGCCGTAGATCAGCGTGAACGTGCTGCGCGGCTCGACTTCGAGCGTCGTCTTCACGATCGCGAGCACGGGCGTGATCCCCGAGCCGCCGGAAAACGCGACGTACTGCTTGCCGTGGTCGGCGTTCAGGTGCGTGAAGAAGCGGCCGTCCGGCGTCATCACGTCGATCGTGTGGCCCGGCTTCAGCGTATCGAACGCGAAATTCGAGAAGCGGCCACCGCGCACGCGCTTGATGCCGATGCGCAGTTCGCCGTCGCGGTCGTAGTCCGTCGTGCCGACGCAGATCGAATACGAGCGGCGCGTCTCCTCGCCGTCGATGTGGGTCTTCAGCGTGACGAACTGGCCCTGTGTGAAGCGGTAAGCATCGCGCAGCTCGGGCGGCACGTCGAAGGAGACGGTGACGGCGTCGGCGGTCTCGGGCCGCACGTCGCGGATACGCAGCGGATGAAATTGCGGGGTCGCCATATTCAGTAGGGTTTGAAGTAGTCGAAGGGTTCGCGGCAGTCGACGCAGCGATACAGCGCCTTGCAGGCCGTGGACGCGAATTGCGCGAGACGTTCGGTGCGGGCGGAGCCGCAGCGCGGGCAGGCCGGCGCCGCGACCGGTCGCGGCACGAAGCGCACGACGCTTTCCCGCGGCGCGGCGCTGCCGCACTGGCCGACTGGCGGCGCGATGCCGTACGCGCGCAGCTTGTCGCGCGCTTCCTGCGTGATCCAGTCAGTCGTCCACGCGGGCGCGAGCACCGTCTCGATCCGGTGCGGCGGGAGGCCGGCCGCCTGCAGTGCGGCGGCGACATCCTCGGCGATCTGCGACATGGCCGGGCAGCCCGAGTAGGTCGGCGTGATCACGACTTCGAGCAGGCCGTCGTCCGCGCGGCGGACGTCGCGCAGGATGCCGAGCTCGCGGATCGACACGACCGGAATCTCGGGGTCGGGCACGGCTTCGAGCACATCCCATGCGCGGGCGAGCAGCGGATCGTCGTGACGCGCGGCGGGTGCGGCGTCGGCGGGTGCGGCGGTCTGGACGGACATCGTCGGGCTCCGTGGCGTTGGCCGGTTACCAGGTCGCGCCGGGGTGCTGGCGCGCGAGGCTCTGCATTTCCGCGAGCAGGTAACCCATGTGCTCCGAGTGTTCGCCCTGCTTGCCGGTCGTCACATGCATCACGGGCGCCGGCAGCGTGAGCGTCGCCTCGGCGAGCGCATCGTCCACGTCCGCGCGCCATGCGGCTTCGATCGCGGCCGGCGCCGGGCCGATGCCCGGTGCGGCGACCGCGTCGTCGATCGCATCGGCTGCGAAGAATTCGCGCGTGTACGGGGTCAGGTAGTCGAGCGCATCCTGCGCGCGACGGTGCGATTCGTCGGTGCCGTCGCCGAGGCGAACGAGCCACTCGCGTGCGTGCTGCACGTGATAGCGGGTTTCCTTCAACGATTTCGCGGCGATCGCGGCGAGCTGCGTGTCGGTCGACGTTTCCAGCGCGGTCCACACGTGCAGCATCAGCGCTGAATAGAGGAAGTTGCGCACGATCGTCACCGCGTAGTCCTTGTCGGCGTGTGCGGTGCCGGAGACCGGGCCGTAGTGCGGCAGCTCGGCGAGCGTGAAGTTCGCGAACTCGCGCTCGGTACGGAAGTACGCGTAGTCGTCCTCCGTCTTCGTCGCGCCGGTGAGCTGGCGCTCGAGTTCGGCCGCGTGCGTATACAGCATGCGCGCCTGGCCGATGAGGTCGAGGCTCATGTTGGTGAGCGCGATGTCTTCCTCGAGGATCGGGCCGTGGCCGCACCATTCGGCATTGCGCTGACCGAGGATCAGCGCGTTGTCCGCGAGGCGCAGCACGTAGGAAAGGTGTTCGGGCGTGATCGTCATGGCGCGGGCGTTACATGTGGTTGACTTCGTCGGGCAGCGTGTAGAACGTCGGATGACGGTAGATCTTGTCGCCCGCCGGCTCGAACAGTTCGGCCTTCTCGTTCGGATCCGATGCGGTGATCGCCGACGACGGCACCACCCAGATGCTCACGCCTTCCTGGCGGCGCGTGTAGACGTCGCGCGCCATGCGCAGCGCCATCGACGCGTCGGCGGCGTGCAGGCTGCCGCAATGCTTGTGGTCGAGGCCTTGCTTGCTGCGCACGAACACTTCCCAGATCGGCCATTCCTTGTTCATCACTTTCTCCTGATTCCTGAATTCGATGGTGCCGCTCAGGCGGCGTGCTGTTCGGCGCGGGCGCGGCGCTTCGCTTCGTGCGCGAGCGCGGCTTCGCGCACCCATGCGCCGTCCTCGTGCGCTTTAACGCGGGTCGCGAGGCGTTCCTTGTTGCACGGGCCGTCGCCGTTGACCACGCGCCAGAATTCGTCCCAGTCGATCGTGCCGTAGTCATGGTGGCCGCGCGCGTCGTTCCACTTCAGGTCGGGATCGGGCAGCGTGACGCCGAGCACCTTCGCCTGGTCGACCGTCGCATCGACGAACTTCTGCCGCAGGTCGTCGTTCGAGATCCGCTTGATGCCCCATTTCGCGGACTGGCTGCTGTGGACCGAATCGGCGTCGCTCGGGCCGAACATCATCAGCACCGGCCACCACCAGCGGTTCACGGCCTGCTGGACCATCGCACGCTGCGCGTCGCTGCCCTTCATCATCGACAGCAGCGCGTCGAAACCCTGGCGCTGGTGGAACGACTCTTCCTTGCACACGCGGATCATTGCGCGCGCGTACGGGCCGTACGTGCAGCGGCACAGCGGGATCTGGTTCATGATCGCGGCGCCGTCGACGAGCCAGCCGATCACGCCGACGTCCGCCCAGGTCGGCGTCGGGTAGTTGAAGATGCTCGAGTATTTCGCCTTGCCTGCGTGCAGCGCGTCGATCAGCGAATCGCGCGACACGCCGAGCGTTTCGACCGCGCTATAAAGATAGAGGCCGTGGCCGGCTTCGTCCTGGACCTTTGCGAGCAGGATCGCCTTGCGCTTCAGGCTCGGCGCGCGCGAGATCCAGTTGCCTTCCGGCAGCATGCCGACGACTTCCGAATGCGCGTGCTGCGAGATCTGGCGAACCAGCGTCTTGCGATAGGCGTCGGGCATCCAGTCTTGCGGTTCGATCTTGCCGTCCGCGGCCATCACCGCATCGAACCGCGCCTGCTCGGGCGACTCGGCTGCGGCGTCGAGCGGCGCGACGTTGCCGGGGATGTCGAGGGATTGCGTGTACATGGCGAGATTCTCGTCCGGTTGAATGTGTGCGCAGTATAAACCAACCGACCGGTCGGTTAATAAATTTCTTGCGGATTTGCGGCGAGACTCGGGTAAACGTGGGACGTCGGGGCGCGATCAGGCTGCACGAGCGCGGACCGCCGCGTGAGTCCCGCGTCTTCTGCGGCACAATGCCCGCTTTCCGATGAGGATTTTGCCGATGTCATTCCGAAGCAGTTTCGCCGCGGCCGCGCTGGGCGCGGCCGTTTTCGTGTCGCCGCTCGCGGCTTCGGCCGCGCCGGCCGGATGGGTCGCCGCGTGGGCGACCGCGTTGCAGCCGATTCCCGACCTTGCCGCCCCGCCGCCGCTCTATCGCGCACCCGACGTGGCCGGGCGGACCGTACGCCAGATCGTCTACCCGACGGTGTCGGGGCGGGCGGCGCGAATTCGCATGAGCAACGCATACGGTCACGCACCGCTGGTCGTCGAGGCGGCGAGCCTCGCACGTGCCGGCGACGGCGCTGCGCTCGCCGGCGGCGCGGCCGTGCCGGTCCGGTTCGGCGGCAAGGCGTCGGTCACGCTCGCGCCGGGCCAGGAACTCGAAAGCGATCCGGTTGCGGTCGACGTGGCGGCGGGGCAACCGTATGCCATCAGTCTCCAGATGGGACCGAATCAACGGATGATGGTCTGGCACCGCGTGTCGAACCAGTTCAACTATGTCTCTGCGCCGGGCGATCATGTGAGCGATCCGGGCGCAGCCACGTTCCGTACCCGTTTTACCCAGTATGCGTGGGTGACTGAGCTGGCCGTCGAGGCCGGCTCCGCGCGCGGCAGCGTAGCCGCGATCGGCGATTCGATCACCGACGGGCTGCGCTCGAGCGTGAATCGGAACCGCCGCTGGCCGGACGCGCTGGCGCGTCGGTTGACGGCGTCGGGCGCCGATTCGATCGGCATCGTGAATCTGGGCATCAGCGGGAACCGGCTGCTCAGCGATTCGGCGTGCTACGGCACGTCGCTGGCGTCGCGGTTCGAGCGTGATGCGCTGTCGCGCTCGGGCGTGAAGGCCGCGGTCGTGCTGATCGGGATCAACGACATCAACTTCGCGGCGATGCCGCCGCACGCGGGGCTCGATTGCGACCATCCGCACACGCAGGTCACGGCCGCGTCGCTGATCGACGGCTATCGTCGGCTGATCGACGCGGCACACCGCCGGGGCGTGAAGGTCTTCGGCGCGACGCTCACGCCGGCCGGGTTGCCGGCGGGGCGCGAGGCGATCCGGCTCGAGGTGAACCGGTGGATCCGGAGTGGTGGCGGGTTCGACGGCGTGGTCGACTTCGATGCGGTGCTGCGCGATCCGGCACGCCTGAGCGTGCTGCAGCGTCGATACGACAGCGGCGACGGCATCCATCCGAGCGATGCGGGCTACACGGCAATGGCCGACGCGGTACCGGTCGAGCAGTTGCAGGCTGCCGTGGGCGGCAAGTGACGCGCTCCTATATATAGAGGAAGCGTTGCCGGCGGCCTGCACGCGAACTGCAACACCCGGCCCATTCTGTTCAAAGCCACCGTGCGCGCGAGCGCACGGTGGCTTTTTCAAAATAATTTCACAAAGGGGCTTGCGGAGACGGTGGCGGGTGCATAGAATCACGCCTCTTTCGCGCTAACGGAAACGCGGCGCGGGAGAGGGGAAGCGAAGTCGGTGGTGTGCAGCAGGTTGGGCGCACGGCTGACGCAGGAAGATGGACCCCGCAGTCGCAAC
>NZ_WHNU01000062.1:0-40687 GCF_009362305.1 Burkholderia sp. BE17 | reverse complement strand
TTGCCTGATGACCATAGCGAGTCGGTCCCACCCCTTCCCATCCCGAACAGGACCGTGAAACGACTCTACGCCGATGATAGTGCGGATTCCCGTGTGAAAGTAGGTAATCGTCAGGCTCCCTAAGCCAGAAACCCCCGCCCGAAAGGCGGGGGTTTTTGCATTGGCGCGGACAAAATGCAGGCCGCCTAAGCCTGTGGCAGCGGGTCGGAACCGGAGCACCGAAGGCGCCAAGTCGACCTTCCCACGCGCCCAATTGCAGTGCTGCATTCTCTCAATGGCCGATATCTTTAGCGATTCACCGGCTTATTGGTTGCATCTTCGATCAAAGTTGCAGTTCCCTCCGCCCCACGTATCGACAGCCGCGGTCGCGCGTGATCAATTTTCCATCGACCACGTCGAATGGGAAGCAGGCCACACAGTTCTCCCTCTGCAAGCGACGCGCATAGCCGCTAAAGCCCCTCCGCTCCCGCAATCGCTCTTCGGTCAAACAACCCAAGATCCGTACGAAACAAGCGCGTTATCTGGCGTGTCCACGTAAAATTTGCGAATCCCCATCTCTGCATTCAAAACGATGAACGTCGCCACACAGGTAACCCGGGCCGTTTGCCCGCACGATTGTCCGGACACGTGCGCCATGCGTGTGACCGTCGAGAATGGCAAGGCGATCAAGGTCACGGGCGATCCCGACCATCCGCCGACGCAGGGCGTGTTGTGCACGAAGGTCAGCCGATATGCCGATCGGGTTCATCATCCCGATCGCCTCACGGTCCCGCTCAAGCGTGTCGGCGCGAAGGGGGAGGGGCGTTTCGCACCGATCAGCTGGAGCGAAGCGTTCGACGAGATCGGTCGTCGCCTCGGTGAAATCGCCGCGCGCGAACCCGAAGCGATCGTGCCGTACAGCTACGCGGGGACGATGGGGCTCGTGCAGGGCGAGGGCATCGCCCAGCGGTTCTTCCACAAGCTCGGCGCATCGCGGCTCGAACGCGCGATCTGCGCGGCCGCCGGTGCAGCGGGGCTGCGTTACACGTATGGCGGTAGCCTCGGCATGCACCTCGAGCATTTCGAGGAAAGCGAGCTGATTCTGATCTGGGGCGCGAACCCGATCGCGTCGAGCCTGCACTTCTGGACGCGTGCGCAAGAAGCGAAGCGCCGTGGCGCCCGTCTTGTCGCGATCGACCCGTATCGTTCGCTGACAGCGGAGAAGTGCCATCAGCACATCGCGTTGAAGCCGGGTACCGACGGCGCCTTTGCGCTCGGCATGATGCACGTGCTGATTACCGAAGACCTGCTCGATCACGACTACATCGCCAGCCATACGCTCGGCTTTGACGCGCTCAAGGCGCGGGCGATGTCTTATCCGCCCGAACGCGTCGCGCAGATCTGCGGCATCGACGCGTCGGAGCTGATCGACCTTGCTCGTCGTTACGGTGCGACCCGCAGGGCGTCGATTCGCCTCAACTACGGCATGCAGCGCGTCCGCGGCGGTGGTAACGCCGTGCGCGCGATTGCGAGCCTGCCGGCGCTGACAGGGGCGTGGCGGGATCGGGCTGGCGGGCTGTTGCTCTCGTCGTCGGAATCCGCACCGGTCAACCAGCAGGCACTGCTGCGCCCGGATTTGATGCCGGGTTGGCCGCACGAGCTGCCGCGCATCATCAACATGAACGCGATCGGCGATGCGCTGTTGCACGCGGGTGACGCAACGTTCGGGCCCAAGGTTGAGGCGGTGATCGTGTACAACTCGAATCCGGTGGCAGTCGCGCCGGATTCCTCGAAGGTTGCAGCAGGGTTTGCGCGCGACGATCTGTTCACGGTCGTTCTCGAGCATTTCAAGACCGATACCGTCGATTTCGCCGACATTGTGCTGCCGGCGACCACGCAGCTGGAGCACCTGGACATCCACAAATCGTACGGCCACACCTACGTGATGGCAAACCTGCCGTCGATTCCACCGGTCGGAGACGCGCGGCCGAACACGGAGATCTTTCGCGGCATCGCGCGCAGCATGGGGCTCGACGAACCCGCGCTTTATCACAGCGACGAAGAGGTCGCGCGCGCGTCGCTCCGGTGGGACGATCCTGCGCTCGACAGCGACTGGGAGACGTTGAAGCGGGACGGCTGGCTGAAGTTGAAGCTGCCGGACGCGCCGTTCGCGAATGGCGGTTTCCGCACGCCGTCCGGCAAGTGCGAGTTCTACAGCCCGCGACTCGAGCAGATGGGCATGGACCCCGTTCCCGACTACCTGCCGCCGTTCGAGTCGGCCGAGGCCGCACCCGAGCTCGCCGCGCGCTATCCGCTCGCGATGATTTCGCCGCCGGCGCGCCACTTCCTGAACAGCACGTTCGTGAACGTCGACAGCCTGCGCACCACGGAAGGCGAGCCGCATCTCGACATCCACCCAGCCGACGCCGATGCGCGCGGCATTTCGGAGGGCGACATCGTACGCATCTTCAACGACCGCGGATCGATGCAGGCGCTCGCGAGAATTACCGATCGCGCACGTGCGGGGCTCGTTGTCGGGTTGTCGATCTGGTGGAAGAAGCTGTCGCCGGACGGCAGGAACGCAAACGAAGTGACGAGCCAGGCGCTGACCGATCTCGGCAATTCGGCGACGTTTTACGATTGTCTTGTGGACGTTGAGCGAATTTGATCGAATATTCCCGTATGATCAGACGATTTTTCGCGGAAGTTCGAAGTGGACATCTAACCCTGTTGTCTCGGGACGGGCGAGCCGCTACGATGCGTTTTAGCACGACCATTCGAAAATCTGTGAGGAGACGCGCAGTATGGACAAAATTTGGCTGAAATCGTACCCACCCGGCGTTCCAGCCGAAATTGACGCATCTCCTTATCCGTCTGTCCCGGACCTCCTCGACGAAAGCTTCCGGCAATATCGCGACCGCACGGCGTTCGTCTGCATGGGCAAGGGCATCACGTACGGCGAACTCGACAAGCTGTCGCGCCAATTCGGCGCGTGGCTGCAATCCCGCGGTCTCGCGCGCGGTGCGCGAGTCGCGATCATGATGCCGAACGTGCTGCAGTACCCGGTGGCGATCGCCGCGGTACTGCGCGCCGGCTACACCGTCGTCAACGTCAATCCGCTCTACACGCCGCGCGAGCTCGAACATCAGTTGAAGGACTGTGGCGCCGAGGCGATCGTCATCCTCGAGAATTTCGTGTCGACGCTGCAGGCCGTCATCGCCAATACGGCCGTCAAGCATGTCGTCGTCGCATCGATGGGCGACTTGCTGGGCATCAAGGGATGGCTCGTCAATTACGTCGTGCGCAATGTGAAGAAGATGGTGCCTGCGTGGCAGTTGCCGTCGTTCACGCGCTTCAAGGCCGCGCTGTCGGAAGGTGCGCGGCAGGTGTTCAAGCCGCAGAAGATCGGCCCCGACGACGTCGCGTTCCTGCAATACACGGGCGGTACGACCGGCGTCGCGAAGGGCGCGACGCTGCTGCACCGGAATATCGTGTCGAACGTGCTGCAGGCCGGCGCCTGGCACCACCCGGCTCATGAGAAGTATCCGGAGGTGAAACAGTTCGTGACGGTTGTTGCGTTGCCGCTGTATCACGTGTTCGCGCTGACCGTCTGCGGTTTCCTGACGATGCGCACGGGCGGGATGGGCATCCTGATCCCGAACCCGCGCGATATCGCCGGGATGATCAAGGAGCTGAAGGGCTACCAGATCTCGACGATTCCGGCCGTCAATACGCTGTACAACGCACTGCTGAACCATCCCGAATTCAGTCAGCTCGACCTGTCCAAGCTCGTGATCGCCAACGGCGGCGGCATGGCGATCCAGGAGGGCGTCGCGAAGCGCTGGTATGAAAAGACCCATACCGCGATCATCGAAGGATACGGGCTGTCCGAAACGTCGCCGGTGGCGACCTGCAACCCGGTGACGGCGACCGAATACAGCGGGACGATCGGCCTGCCGCTGCCGTCGACCGAAGTGGCGATTCGCGACGACGCCGGTAACGACGTCGCGCTCGGCGAGCCGGGCGAGATCTGCATCCGCGGGCCGCAGGTGATGGCCGGCTACTGGAACCGGCCGGACGAGACCGCGAAGGTCATGTTCCCGGACGGCTTCTTCAAGACGGGCGACGTCGGCGTGATGGATGCGCGCGGTTACGTGAAGATCGTCGACCGGAAGAAGGACATGATTCTCGTGTCGGGCTTCAACGTGTATCCGAACGAAGTCGAGGACGTGGTGGCGTCGCATCCGGGCGTGTTCGAGGTGGCGGCCGTCGGCGTGCCGGACGAGCATTCCGGCGAAGCGGTGAAGCTGTTCATCGTAAAGAAAGACCCGGCGCTTACCGACAAGGACATCCTTGCTTACTGCAAGGAGCGGCTCACGGGTTACAAGCGGCCGAAACTGGTCGAGTTCCGCACGGAGCTGCCGAAAACGAACGTCGGCAAGATCCTGCGGCGCGAGCTGCGCGACGGACGCGCGTAACGTCGCGGTTGAGCGGAAGAGCCCGGCTTGTGCCGGGCTTTTTTTGTTTTCGGCGCGAGCGCGGATTGGACGAGGCTTGATTCCCGCGGCGTCACGGCGTCTGGCCGTGTGTTTCGACGCAGCGGACGGGAACGGAGCCGCGGCGACGCGTGCTGCATGACCGGCCGATCCGCCGCGTTCCGGTCTTGCCGCCACACCGGCAAAGAAAAAGGCGCCCGAAGGCGCCTTCAATATGCTGCGGCTTGTCAGGCAAGCTGATTAGAACTTGTGACGGATGCCGACGCGTGCTGCGACCTGGTTGCTGGTGCTCGAACCTGCGAGACCGTTGATCGCTGCCGTTGCCTGAACGACATTGCCTTTCGCGTCGAGCGCGTTGCCCGATGCGTGCTGGTACACGCCAATCACGTAGACGTCGGTGCGCTTCGACAGGAAGTAGTCGACGCCCAGCGAGCCCTGGTGGTACTTGGCTGCCGAGTTGCCGTCGATCTTGCTGCCTTGCGTGTAGTCGTACGCTGCGCCGAGAATCAGCGCCGGGGTCAGCTGATACTTGAAGTTGATTTCGCCGTTGTTGAACGTCGCGGTCTGGTCCACGAACGGACCGACCGAGAAGCCCTTGAACTTCGTGTTCGAGTACGTCGCGCCGATCGTCGCTGCGCCGAACGTGTAAGCGCCGCCTGCACCGATAACCTGGTACGTGTTCGCGTTGTTCGCGTATGCGCCGTAGACCGGCGACGATACTGCCGTCGTCGCAGCCGTCGAGCCGTTGTTGAACATGCCGCCGAAGTTGCCCGGCGTGCGTGCGTTCAAGTAGCCGACACCCAAGACCAGCGGGCCGTTGTTGTAGCCTGCGCCGAGCGACCAGACCTGGTTCTTCGAGAACTGGCCTGCCTGGCCGCCGAAGCTGTACAAGCCGCCGAACGTGAAGCCGCCGTACGACGGGCTCGTGAACTTGACCGCGTTGTTCACGCGATAGGCGTTGTTGAAGTTGTCGAGGTCGCCCGGGTGAGCCGCGATGTAGCCGCCCCACTGGTCGCCTGCCTCGAGCGGGCCGACGAAGTCGACGACGGAGTCGTACTGGCGACCCAGCGTGACCGTACCGTACTGGCTCGACAGGCCGACGTAAGCCTGACGGCCGAACATCAGGCCGCCCTGACCGAGCTTGCCGCTGTTCACGTCAAAACCGTTTTCGAGGGTGAAGATCGCCTTCAGGCCGCCACCGAGGTCTTCGGTGCCGCGCAGGCCGAAGCGGCTGCCTTGCATCACGCCGCTGGCCATGCTGTACAGGTGCTTGCCGCCCGCGTTGTTATTGAACAGCAGGCCTTCATCGATGATGCCGTAAAGCGTCACGCTGCTTTGCGCATGAGCAGCGCCAGCGAACGCACCCAGCGCGACGAGCGCGAGAAGCGACTTTTTCATTAACGGATCTCCAAGAATCACTGAATTTTTTTGGCGGGGCGGATAGTTATGTTCTGTCGACGGGCCCCATCAACTTCGCAAGAAGTCGCACGTAATGTAGCAAAACCGTTTTTTGCCACAAAGCGAAATGCCGCAGCTCAAGGTCGCCATGTTTCCTTTATGCAACAATGGTTAAAATCACGGGTTAACCGCAATTTCCGCTGAAGAATCAAGTCGGTTACGCAGCGGACTCGTGCCCTCGCCGCTCGCGGCGGCACATGCAGCCAGGAGAACAGGATGGTGTTGGATGAACTGATCAGCGAATTCGATCGCGGCCTGCGATCGCTGACCGGCATTAGCCGGATGAGCCGGCCGGTGCCCGCGCCGGCCGGCCCGCCGGACGTCGAGCTGACGCCCGCGGAGCGGACGCATGCCGCCGGGCTGATGCGCGTGAATCACGTCGGCGAAGTCTGCGCGCAGGCGCTCTACCAGGCGCAGAAACTCACCGCGCGCACGGCGTCGGCGAAGGCGATGTTCGAGGAGGCCGCGCGCGAGGAGGAGGACCATCTCGCGTGGACCGCGCATCGCCTGAAAGAGCTCGATTCGCGTCCGAGCCTGCTGAACCCGCTGTGGTATGCCGGCGCGCTCGCGATCGGCGTGGCGGCCGGCACGCTCGGCGACAAGGTCAGCCTCGGTTTCATGGCCGAGACGGAGCGGCAGGTCGAGAGTCACCTGGAAGGCCATATGTCGGAGCTGCCGGCGACCGATACGGCGTCGCGCGCGATCGTCGACCAGATGCGCATCGACGAGGTGAAGCACGGCAAGGCCGCGACCGACGCTGGCGGAATCGAGCTGCCGCTGCCTGCGCGGATGCTGATGCGGGCCGCGTCCAAAGTCATGACGAGCACTGCGTACTATCTCTGAGATTTGCGCCGGGGTGGCGTGTGACGCCGCCCCGGTTCACCGCCGCCGATACCGCCCGTTTATTCCACGTTTTCCCGCCCCTGAAAGCCCCTTCCGTACGCCAGTCTGGCCCGCCTTTCTCACGTATCACCTTCACAAGTTGCACTAGCTCATTCATTTATAACGGTTTTTGGATTGAGGGGCCGTATGAGCATGTGCGCGTAAGTCCTTGTTCTAACTAACAAAATTCGTCAAAAAAGCGGGCCGCTCCCTTGACCGTGCCACACCCTTCCTCTAAAGTGGGAGACAGTGTGAGAAAGTGTATTTTTGTGTGATTTGGCGGGCTATTCCGGCTAAATTCTCAGCATTGGTCGGGTACTTCGGTGCCCTGAACGGGAGAGCGGAAAGTGTTCCAAGGGGCGTCGGCGCTGACGCTCGATGCGAAAGGGCGGATGTCGGTGCCGGCTCGCTATCGCGAAGCGCTGCAAGGACAGGCAGAAGGACGGGTGACTGTGACCAAGCACCCGGACGGCTGCCTGTTGCTGTTTCCGCGCCCCGAATGGGAAGTGTTCCGCGCCAAGATCGCCGCGCTGCCGATGGACGCGCACTGGTGGCGGCGAATTTTTCTCGGCAATGCGATGGACGTCGATCTCGATAGCGCGGGCCGGATTCTTGTATCGCCCGAGCTGCGCATGGCAGCCGGACTGGAAAAGGAAGTCATGTTGTTGGGAATGGGTAGTCACTTCGAGCTGTGGGATTCGCAGACCTACAACGCGAAGGAGCAGGCGGCGATGGCGCAGGGCATGCCCGACGCGCTGAAGAATTTCACGTTCTGATTGCGGTGACGGAGACGCCCGCGATGGGAAATGAATTGCAGCATCGGACAGTGTTGTTGGACGAAGCGGTCGAGTCGCTCGTGACGCGGCCGGACGGCATCTATGTCGACGGCACGTTCGGGCGCGGCGGCCACAGCCGCGCGGTGCTCGCGCGGCTGGCGCCGTCCGGGCGGTTGATCGCGTTCGACAAGGATCCGAGGGCGATCGAGACGGCGCAGGGCATCGAGGATGCGCGCTTCTCGATCGTGCATGACAGCTTTGCTTCGATGCGCGACGCGCTTGCGGCGCGCGGCGTCGAGAAGGTGTCCGGTGTGTTGCTGGACCTGGGCGTGTCCTCGCCGCAGGTGGACGATCCGGCGCGCGGCTTCAGCTTCCGCGTCGATGGTCCGCTGGACATGCGAATGGATCCGACGCGTGGCGAGTCGGCAGCCGAATGGCTCGCGCGGGCTTCGGTGCAGGAATTGACGGAGGTGATACGAGATTATGGGGAAGAACGGTTTGCTTTTCAGATTGCAAAGGCGCTTGTTGCTCGCCGGGCAGAGTCCGACCGTCTTGGGCCTCTCGACACCACGGGCGAGCTTGCCCAAATCGTGGGTCACGTCGTCAAGACCCGTGAGAAGGGCAAGGATCCGGCAACCCGCACCTTTCAGGCTATACGGATTCACGTCAATCAAGAGCTTGCGGACCTGCAAGTCGTACTAGACGCGGCACTGTCGTTGCTGGAGCAAGGGGGGCGGCTGGTGGTCATCAGCTTTCATTCACTCGAGGACCGGATCGTCAAGCGATTCATGCAGGCGCACGCCAGTGCGCCCGCGGTCGATCGTCGCCTGCCGATCCGTGCCGTCGACCTCCCGAGCCCGCCGCTCAAGATCATCAGCCGCCAGTTTCCGAGTGATGCGGAAGTCGCAGCGAATCCGCGCGCCCGGTCCGCCGTGATGCGCATTGCGGAGCGCATCACGCCATGAGCCGCTTCAATATCTTCCTGCTGATCATCGTGATGGGCTGCGCGCTGTCGGTCGTCAACTCGACGAACCAGCAGCGCCAGATCTTTATCCAGCTGCAGCGCGCGCAGTCGCAGGAGCGTCAGCTTCAGCAGGATTACGCGCAGCTTCAATATCAGCAGAGCGCGCTATCGAAGACGTCGCGCATCGAGCAGCTCGCGAACGATTCGCTGAAGATGCTGCCGATCACGACCGGCCGCACGCAATACCTGACGCTGCCGCCGGGCGCCGCGAAGGCGATCGACGCACCGATCCCTGCTTCCGCCGACACGACGGGCAAGGGGGGCGCGCGATGAAGCCGTCGCAAAAGCGCCAGAACGTGAAATTCACGTCGAGTCCCGTGCTGGGTGTGCACCTGCCGATGTGGCGCTCGAAGCTCGTCGTGTTCATGCTGTTCATGGCGTTCGTCGCGCTGGCCGCGCGGGCGTTCTGGATCCAGGGGCCCGGCAACGCGTTCTATCAGAAGCAGGGCGAGAGCCGCTACCAGCGCACGCTCGAGCTGCCCGCGACGCGCGGCAAGATCCTCGACCGTAACGGGCTCGTGCTCGCGACGAGCCTGCCCGTGCGCGCGATCTGGGCGATTCCCGACGCGGTGCCGGACGATCTCGACGCCGACAAGGTCAACCAGCTCGGCAAGCTTCTCGGCATGACGTCGAAGGAGCTGCGCGTGAAGCTGTCGCAAGACAAGGGTTTCGTCTACGTAAAGCGCCAGGTGCCGATCGACATCGCGGACAAGGTCGCCGCGCTCGACATTCCGGGCATCTACCAGCGCAACGAATACAAGCGCTTCTATCCGGAAGGCGAGATCACCGCGCACCTGATCGGCTTCACGAACGTCGAGGACGAAGGGCAGGAGGGCGTCGAGCTGGGCGACCAGAAGATGCTGTCCGGCACGTCGGGCGTGCGCCGCGTGATCAAGGACCGGATGGGACACATCGTCGAGGACGTCGCCGAGCAGATCCCGCCGCACAACGGAACCGACGTCGACCTGTCGATCGACAGCAAGATCCAGTACATCGCGTACGCGAACCTGAAGGCCGCCGTCGAGAAGTTCAAGGCGAAGGCCGGTGCGGCGATGGTCGTCGACGTGCGCACCGGCGAGGTGCTCGCGCTCGTCAACTACCCGACGTACAACCCGAACGACCGCTCGCGCATGACGGGCGAGCAGTTGCGCAACCGGATCATGACCGACGTGTTCGAGCCGGGTTCGATCATGAAGCCGTTTACGGTGTCGCTCGCGCTCGACCTGCATCGCGTGACGCCGAACACGCTCGTCGAGACGGGCAACGGGCATTTCGTGCTCGACGGCGCGCCGATCACCGACGACGCGGGTTTCGGCACGCTGACGGTCGGCGGCGTGATCCAGAAGTCGAGCAACATCGGCGCGACGAAGATCGCGATGACGATGCGCCCCGAGGAAATGTGGAATATGTATACCAGCATCGGCCTCGGCCAGGCGCCGAAGGTCGGCTTCCCCGGCGCGGTGGCCGGCCGCCTGCGGCCGTGGAAGAGCTGGCGCCGCATCGAGCAGGCGACGATGTCGTACGGCTACGGCCTGTCGGTGTCGCTGTTCCAGCTGGCGCGGGCGTACACGGCGATCGCGCACGACGGCGAGCTGATGCCCGTGACCATTTTCAAGACCGACCCCAACCAGCAGGTCGCGGGCACGCAGGTGTTCAACCCGACCACCGCGCGCGAAGTGCGCGCGATGCTCGAGACGGTGGTCGCGCCGGGCGGCACGTCGCCGGATGCGGCGGTGCCTGGCTACCGCGTCGGCGGCAAGAGCGGTACCGCGTACAAGCATGAAGGCCATGGCTATACGCGCAAGTACCGCGCATCGTTCGTCGGCATGGCGCCGATGCCGAATCCGCGCATCGTCGTCGCGGTGTCGGTCGACGAGCCGACCGCCGGCAGCCACTTCGGCGGCCAGGTGTCCGGCCCCGTATTCTCGGCGATCGCAGGCGACACGATGCGTGCGCTGAACGTGCCGCCGAACATGCCGATCAAGCAGCTCGTCGTGTCTGACGATTCGCCGGCAGCACCTGCCGCAACGGGGCCGCAAAAGCTGGCCGCGGGTGGCGGTGCGAAGCATATGATCGTGTCCAGCACGACGCGTAATTCACCAGGAGTTGTTCGATGAGCGCCGCCCGCAGCTCCCATCCGGCGCATCAGCAGATTGCAGCCGCGCTTGCGTGGCTGCGTCAGCATGTGGCCCCCGCGGCACAACTGCATGCCGACACGCGCGGCCTCAAGGCCGGCGACGTGTTTGTCGCATATGCGGTCGACGGGGCAGACAATCGCGCCTTCATTGCCGACGCCGTCGCACGCGGTGCGGCCGCCGTGCTGTATCAGCCGGAAGGGCTGGCTGCTGCGCCGGCCGTGCCCGTCGCGCTCGCAATACCGGCGCTCGACCAGCTCGCCGGCGAGATCGCCAGCGGCTGGTACGGCGATCCGAGCGACAGCCTGCTCGCGGTGGGCGTAACGGGCACGAACGGCAAGACCTCGTGCACGCAGTGGATCGCCGCCGCGCTGACGGCGCTGCACCAGCCGTGCGCGGTGATCGGCACGCTCGGCAGCGGGATGCCCGGCCAGCTCGTGCCGACGGGCTTCACGACACCCGACGCGCCGCAACTGCAGCGCAGCCTTGCGCAGTTGCGCGACGCGGGCGCGAAGGCCGTGGCGATGGAAGTGTCGTCGCACGCACTGCACCAGGGGCGCGTGAACGGTACGGTATTCGACATCGCGGTATTTACGAACCTCACGCAGGATCACCTCGACTATCACGGTACGTTCGACGCGTACGAGGCCGCGAAGACGAAGCTGTTCGCATGGCGCGGCCTGCGCGCGGCGGTCGTCAACCGCGACGACGCAGCCGGCCAGCGCCTGCTCGAGAAGCTGGCCGGCCGCGTGCGCACGATCGCGTACGGGATCGGCGACGCGCAGGCGCCCGACGCCGATCGCGAACTGGTCGCGATCGACGTGCGCGCCACCGCGACCGGCACGGCATTCCGCCTGCGTTCGTCGTGGGGCGACGCGGACGTCGAAGTCGGCACGCTCGGCACGTTCAACGTCAGCAACCTGCTCGCTGTGCTCGGCTCGCTGCTCGCGGCCGACGTGCCGTTCGACGCGGCACTCGCCGAGATCGAACGGCTCGAGTCCGTCAACGGCCGGATGCAGCGGCTTGGCGGCCGGCTGCAGAACGACGAACCGCTCGTCGTGATCGACTACGCACACACGCCCGACGCGCTCGAGAAGACGCTCGATGCGCTGCGCCCGATCGCCGCGGCGCGCGGCGGCCGGCTCGTCTGCATGTTCGGCTGCGGCGGCGATCGCGATGCGACGAAGCGACCGCTGATGGGCGCGATCGCGGAACGGCTCGCCGACGAAATCGTCGTCACGAGCGACAACCCGCGCAGCGAAGATCCGCAGCGCATCATCGACCAGATCGTCGCGGGCATGACCGCGCCCGATCGCGCACGCCGGATCGAGGATCGCGCGAGCGCGATCCTGCAGGCGGTGCGCGGCTCCGCACGCGAGGATGTCGTCGTGCTGGCCGGCAAGGGCCACGAGGCGACGCAGGAAATCATGGGCAAGAAACGTACGTTCTCCGACCAGGATCACGCGCGGCTCGCACTGGCAGCGCGCGCGACGCACGGCAAGGGAGGCGGCGAATGACGATGCTCAGTCTCGGCGAAGCCGCCCGCCTGATTCCCGGCGCAACCGTCCACGGCGACGCGGGCATCACGTTCGACCGCGTGTCGACGGACAGCCGCACGGTCGGCCCGGGCGACCTGTTCGTCGCGCTGAAGGGCGAGCGCTTCGATGCGCACGACTTCCTCGGCGATGTCGCCGCGCGCGGTGCCGCCGCGGCGCTTGTCGCGCACGTGCCGGCGGGTCTCGCGATGTCGGCGATCGAGGGCGGCGAAACGCGTGCCGCGCTCGGCGCGCTCGCGCACGGCTGGCGCAAACGATTCCCGCTGCCGCTCGTCGCGGTGACGGGCAGCAACGGCAAGACGACCGTCAAGGAAATGATCGCGTCGATCTTCGCGGCGGCGGTCGGTGGCGACGCGCGGCTCGCGACGGCCGGCAACCTGAACAACGACGTCGGCCTGCCGCTGACGCTGCTGCGTCTGTCGGCCGCGCATCGCCTCGCGGTGATCGAGCTCGGGATGAACCACCCGGGCGAGACCGAAATCCTCGCGCGCCTCACGGCGCCGACGGTCGCGCTCGTCAACAACGCGCAGCGCGAGCACCAGGAATTCATGGCGACGGTCGAAGCCGTCGCACTCGAACATGCGGCCGCGATTCATGCGCTGCCGCCGGACGGCGTCGCGGTGTTCCCGGCCGACGATGCGTACGCGGGCATCTGGCGCGTCGCGGCGACGGGTAACCGGATCCTCGATTTCGCGCTGAACGATGCCGACCGGCAGACCGATGCGCAGGTCACGGGCCGTCTTCACGGCGGCGAACTCGCGATCGACACGCCGGCCGGCGTCGTCACGGTGCGGCTGCGTGCGCTCGGCGAGCACAACGCGCGCAATGCGCTGGCCGCGACGGCCGCGGCGCTTGGCGCCGGCGTCGCGCTGTCGGCGATCAGGCAGGGTCTCGAATCGTTCGAGCCGGTCAAGGGCCGGCTGCAGGTGAAGCAGGCGATCGCCGGCAGCCTCGCGGGCGCGACGGTTGTCGACGATACGTACAACGCGAACCCCGATTCGATGCGTGCCGCGATCGACGTGCTCGCCGCGCATCCGGCGCCGCGCGTGCTGGTGATCGGCGACATGGGCGAAGTCGGTGACGAAGGGCCGGCGTTCCATCGCGAGATCGGCGCCTATGCGCGCGAGCGCGGGATCGACGCGCTGTTCGCGCTCGGCGATGCATCGCGCGATGCCTGTACTGCGTACGGCGAAACGGCCCGCCATTTCGACGACGTCGGCGCGCTCGTGTCGGCGCTGCTCGCGGCGGGCTACGGCGCGCAGGCGACGGTGCTCGTGAAGGGCTCGCGGTACATGAAGATGGAGCGCGTGGTCGACGCGCTGACGAACCAACCCGCGGCGGGCGCGACGCCCGCTGCCCACTGAGTAGAAGGAAGGAAGCATGCTGCTGGCGCTGGCGCAATGGCTGCAAGGAGACGCAAGCTTTTTGCGCTTGTTCACGTACCTCACGTTCCGGGCGGTGATGGCCACCATCACCGCGCTGGGGATCGGGCTCGTGTGCGGACCGTGGGTGATCCGCAAGCTGACGCAAATGAAGGTCGGGCAGGCCGTGCGCAAGGACGGCCCGCAGACGCACCTCGTCAAGTCCGGTACGCCGACGATGGGCGGCGTGCTGATCCTGATCGGCATCGCGGTCGCGACGCTGCTGTGGGGCGACCTGACGAACCGTTTCATCTGGATCGTGATGCTCGTCACGTTCGGTTTCGGCGTGATCGGCTGGGTCGACGATTACCGCAAGGTCGTCCACAAGGACCCGCGTGGGATGTCGTCGCGCGAGAAGTATTTCTGGCAGTCGGTGATCGGTCTGTTCGCGGCCGTCTACCTCGCTTTCAGCGTGTCCGAGGCGAGCAACGTGCGCGTGTTCGACCTGTTCATGGCGTGGGTGCGCAGCGGCCTGTCGATGGGGCTGCCGGCACGCGCCGACCTGATGCTGCCGTTCCTGAAGTCGATCAGCTATCCGCTCGGCGTATGGGGCTTCATCGTGCTGACCTACTTCGTGATCGTCGGCGCGAGCAACGCGGTGAACCTGACCGACGGCCTCGACGGCCTCGTGATCATGCCGGTCGTGCTGGTCGGCGCGTCGCTCGGGGTGTTCGCATACGTGATGGGCAGCGCGGTGTACTCAAAATACCTGCTGTTCCCGCACATCCCGGGCGCGGGCGAACTGCTGATCTTTTGTTCGGCAATGGGCGGGGCAGGGCTCGCGTTCCTCTGGTTCAACACGCACCCCGCGCAGGTGTTCATGGGCGACGTGGGCGCGCTGGCGCTCGGCGGCGCGCTCGGCACGGTCGCGGTGATCGTGCGCCAGGAAATCGTGCTGTTCATCATGGGCGGTATCTTCGTCGCGGAAACGCTGTCGGTGATGCTGCAGGTTTCGTGGTTCAAGTACACGAAGAAGCGCTACGGCGAAGGGCGGCGCCTGCTGAAGATGGCGCCGCTGCATCACCATTTCGAATTGTCCGGCTGGAAGGAAACGCAGGTGGTGGTGCGTTTCTGGATCATCACGCTGATGCTGTGCCTGTTCGGTCTGACCACCCTCAAGTTGCGGTAAAGGAAAGGTAACAAGGATGTCTGGCGAGATGTTTGGAGATCGGCAACGGCCGATGGTGCTCGTACTGGGGCTCGGGGAATCGGGTCTCGCGATCGCGCGATGGTGCGCGAGGCACGGGTGCCGGCTGCGAATTGCCGATACCCGCGAGGCGCCGCCCAACCTTGCCGCGCTGCAGGCCGAAGGCATCGATGCGGAATTCGTCGGCGGGCCATTCACGCCTGCGCTGCTCGACGGCGGCGTCGAGATCGTCGGGCTGAGCCCCGGCCTGTCGCCGCTCGAGCCGGCGCTCGCGGCGCTGGTCGCGGCCGCGAACGAGCGCGGGATCGCGGTGTGGGGCGAGCTGGAATTCTTCGCGCAGGCGCTGCGCGCGCTCGGCACGAGCGGCTACCAGCCGAAGGTGCTCGCGATCACGGGCACCAACGGCAAGACCACGACGACGAGCCTCACGGGCCTGCTGTGCCAGCGCGCGGGCAAGAAGGTTGCCGTCGCGGGCAACATCAGCCCGGCGATGCTCGACCGGCTCTCGAACGCGATCGACGAAACGGCGCTGCCCGACGTGTGGGTGCTCGAACTGTCGAGCTTCCAGCTCGAGACCGCGCGCACGTTCGCGCCCGATGCGGCCGCGATCCTCAACATCACGCAGGACCACCTCGACTGGCATGGCAGCTTCGACGCGTACGCACACGCAAAGGGCCGGATCTTCGGCGCGACGACGACGCGCGTGCTGAACCGCGACGATGCGGCCGTGATGAAGTTCGCGCCGGCAGCGGGCGTGGCCGATGCGCCGCGCACGGTCACGTTCGGCCTGAACGAGCCGACCCAGGACGGCGACTACGGGTTGTCGCGCGACAATGGCATCGCATGGCTGGTGGAAGCCGTCGATCGCGACGCACCGGAGGAAGCGGCACCGACCCGCCGCCGCAAGCGCGACGCCGCGCATACGCCCGACATCGCGCAGAAGCGCCTGATGCCGGCCGACGCGCTGCGGATTCGCGGGCTGCACAACGCGGCGAACGCGCTGGCCGCGTTCGCGCTGGCGCGTGCGATCGACCTGCCGGCTGCGCCGCTGCTGCACGCGCTGCGCGAATACCGAGGCGAAGCGCATCGCGTCGAAGTGATCGCGACGATCGACGACGTCGACTACGTCGACGACAGCAAGGGCACGAACGTCGGTGCGACGGTTGCCGCGCTCGACGGGCTTGCGCAGAAGATCGTGCTGATCGCGGGTGGCGACGGCAAGGGGCAGGATTTCGCGCCGCTGGTCGCGCCGGTCGCGCGCTGGTGCCGCGCGGTGATGCTGATCGGCCGCGATGCGCCGGCGATCCGCGACACGCTCGCCGAAACGGGCGTGCCGCTCGCCGATCATGCGACGCTCGAAGGCGCGGTGCACGCGGCGGCCGACCTGGCGGAGCCGGGCGATGCGGTGCTGCTGTCGCCCGCGTGCGCGAGCCTCGACATGTTCAGGAACTACGCCCATCGCGCGGATGTGTTCCGTGCGGCGGTCGACGAAATCGCCAACGACAAAGGAGCGACGCCATGAGCTGGTCCGATCGCCTCGTCTCCCGTTTCAACGACCGGCGCGATGCCGGCGGCAACGCCGCGGGCGGTCGCGTCGCGTCGGCCACGCGCGCCGCGACGGGCGGCCTCGCGAGCGTCGTCAACGGCGTGCGTCCGAGCCGCTCGCGGATGCTCGACTTCGATTATTCGCTGCTGTGGGTGGCGATCGCGCTGCTCGGGCTCGGCGTCGTGATGGTGTATTCGGCGTCGATCGCGATGCCGGATTCACCGAAATACGCGTCGTATCACGATTACGCGTTCCTGATGCGCCACTGCGTGTCGCTCGTCGTCGCGTTCATCGCGGCGGTGATCGCATTCCGCGTGCCGGTGTCGACGTGGGACAAGTACGCGCCGCATCTCTTCCTGATCGCGCTCGTCAGCCTCGTGATCGTGCTGATCCCGCACGTCGGCAAGGGCGTGAACGGCGCGCGCCGCTGGATTCCGCTCGGCATCACGAACATGCAGCCTTCGGAAGTCATGAAGCTCGCGGTGACGATCTATGCGGCGAACTACACGGTGCGCAAGCAGGAATACATGCAGAGCTTCGCGAAGGGCTTCCTGCCGATGGCCTGCGCGGTCGGCCTCGTCGGCGCGCTGCTGCTGCTCGAGCCGGACATGGGCGCGTTCATGGTGATCGCCGCGATCGCGATGGGCGTGCTGTTCCTCGGCGGCGTGAACGGCAAGCTGTTCGGCGGCCTCGTCGCGACGGCGGTCGGCACGTTCACGATGCTCGTGTGGCTGTCGCCGTGGCGTCGCGAGCGGATCTTCGCGTATCTCGATCCGTGGGACGAGCGCTACGCGCAGGGCAAGGCCTACCAGCTCACGCACTCGCTGATCGCGTTCGGCCGCGGCGAATGGTTCGGCGTCGGCCTCGGAGGCAGCGTCGAGAAGCTGAACTACCTGCCGGAAGCGCATACCGACTTCATCCTCGCGGTGATCGGCGAGGAGCTCGGTTTCATCGGCGTGATGGTCGTGATCCTGCTGTTCTACTGGATCGTGCGCCGCGCGTTCGAGATCGGCCGCCAGGCGCTCGCCCTCGACCGCACGTTCGCCGGGCTGACGGCGAAGGGCATCGGCATCTGGTTCGGCGCGCAGACGTTCATCAACATGGGCGTGAACCTCGGGCTGCTGCCGACCAAGGGCCTGACGCTGCCGCTGGTGAGCTATGGCGGTTCCGGCATTCTGCTGAACTGCGTCGCGCTCGCGGTGCTGCTGCGGGTCGACTATGAAAATCGCGTACTGATGCGGGGAGGGAAGGTATGACCGCGTCGCGACGCACGCTGATGGTGATGGCAGGCGGCACCGGGGGCCACGTGTTTCCGGGGCTCGCGGTCGCGCACCGGATGGAAGCGGCGGGCTGGCGCGTCGTGTGGCTCGGCAATCCGGCCGGGATGGAAGCGACGCTCGTGCCGAAGCACGGCATTCCGATGGAGTACGTGCGGTTCGGCGGGTTGCGCGGCAAGGGCCTGAAGACCAAGCTCACGCTGCCGTTCAACCTGCTGCGCGCGTGCTGGCAGAGCCTTGGCGCGCTGCGCCGCGTGCGGCCCGACGTCGTGCTCGGGATGGGCGGCTACATCACGTTCCCGGCGGGTGTGATGACCGCGCTGTCGGGCCGTCCGCTCGTGCTGCACGAACAGAATTCGATCGCGGGCCTGACGAACAAGGTGCTCGCGAAATTCGCGAAACGCGTGCTCGTCGCGTTCCCAGGCGCACTGCCGCACGCGGAATGGACCGGCAACCCGATTCGCACGGAACTTGCGCGCACGGAAGCGCCCAAAGCACGCTATGCATCGCGCAGCGGCCCGCTGAACGTGCTGGTCGTCGGCGGCAGCCTCGGCGCGGCCGCGCTGAACGAAGTCGTGCCGCGCGCGCTGGCGCTGCTGGCGCCGGGCGAACGCCCGCGCATCGTGCACCAGGCCGGCGCGAAGCATATCGACGCGTTGAAGGCGAATTACGAAGCGGCCGGTTTCACGGCCGGCGAAGACGTGCGGCTCGTGCCGTTCATCGACGACATGGCGGCCGCGTATGCGGCGGCGGATCTCGTGATCTGCCGCTCGGGCGCGATGACGGTGTCGGAGATCGCGGCGGTGGGCGTGGCGGCGCTGTTCGTGCCGTTCCCGTATGCGGTCGACGATCACCAGACGACCAACGCCGCGTTCCTCGCCGATGCGGGCGCGGCGGTGCTGGTGCAACAACGCGACCTGTCGGCGGATTTGCTCGCTGACTGGCTGCGCGGCCAGACGCGGGCGTCGCTCGCGGACATGGCGGAGCGTTCGCGCTCATTGGCGAAGCCGGAGGCCACCGATGAAGTCGCGCGCGTTTGCGCGAAGGTGGCCGGCGCGAACCTGGAAATACTTAAATGAAACAACCCCCACGCTCACTTCGTTCGCTGCCCCCCGAGGGGGCGGTCAGCCTCCTTGGGGCGGCCCGGCGGAGGCTGACATGAAACACATCGTCAAACACATTCATTTCGTCGGGATCGGCGGCGCGGGCATGAGCGGCATTGCCGAAGTGCTCGTCAACCTCGGCTACGAGGTCAGCGGCTCGGACCTGTCGCGCAACGCGGTGACCGATCGTCTCCAGGCGCTCGGCGCGCGGATCGCGATCGGCCACGACGCGGCGAACATCGAGGGCGCGAACGCGGTCGTCGTGTCGACGGCCGTGCGCTCGGACAACCCCGAAGTGCTGGCCGCGCGCGCGAAGCGCGTGCCGATCGTGCAGCGCGCGGTGATGCTCGCCGAGCTGATGCGCCTGAAGCAGGGCATCGCGATCGCCGGCACGCACGGCAAGACCACGACGACGAGCCTCGTTGCGAGCGTGCTCGCGGCGGGCGGCCTCGATCCGACCTTCGTGATCGGCGGGCGGCTGATCAGCGCCGGCGCGAACGCGCGGCTCGGCACGGGCGACTTCATCGTCGCCGAGGCCGACGAGTCGGACGCGTCGTTCCTGAACCTGTATCCGGTGATCGAAGTCATCACGAACATCGACGCCGACCACATGGACACCTACGGCCACGATTTCGCGCGGCTTAAGCAGGCGTTCATCGAATTCACGCAGCGCCTGCCGTTCTACGGCAGCGCGGTCGTGTGCGTCGACGATCCGAACGTGCGGCAGATCATCCCGTTCATCTCGAAGCCGGTCGTGCGCTACGGCCTGTCGCCGGACGCGCAGGTGCGCGCGGAAGACATCGATGCGCGCGACGGCCGGATGTATTTCACGGTGATCCGCGAAGGGCGCGCACCGCTCGCGGTCGTGCTGAACATGCCGGGCCTGCACAACGTGCAGAACGCGCTCGCGGCGATCGCGATCGCGACCGACCTCGGCGTGGCGGACGACGCGATCCAGCAGGCGCTGGCGGAATTCAACGGTGTCGGCCGGCGATTCCAGCGTTACGGCGAAGTGCCGACCGCGGACGGCGGCCAGTACACGTTGATCGACGACTACGGCCATCACCCGGTCGAGATGGCCGCGACGATCGCGGCCGCGCGCGGCGCGTTCCCGGGCCGCCGCCTCGTGCTGGCATTCCAGCCGCACCGCTACACGCGCACGCGCGACTGCTTCGACGATTTCGTCAACGTTCTGTCGACGGTCGATGCACTGGTGCTGACGGAAGTCTACGCGGCCGGCGAGGCCATGATCGCGACGGCCAACGGCGACGCGCTGTCGCGCGAGCTGCGCGCGGTAGGGAAGGTTGACCCGGTGTTCGTCGCGACGGTCGACGACGTGCCGGACGCATTGGCGAAGGTCGCGCGGAACGGCGACGTGGTGATCACGATGGGCGCGGGTTCGATCGGCGGCGTGCCGGCGAAGCTCGTGCAACACACACAACAGAAGGCATGACATGAGCGGGATCGATCCGAAACGTTTCGGCAAGGTGGCGGTGTTGTTCGGCGGCGAATCCGCCGAGCGCGAGGTGTCGCTCACCTCGGGCCGCCTCGTGCTGCAGGGCCTGCGTGACGCGGGCGTCGATGCGCATCCGTTCGACCCGGCCGAGCGGCCGCTGTCGGCGCTGAAGGACGAAGGCTTCGTGCGCGCGTTCAACGCGCTGCACGGCGGCTACGGCGAGAACGGCCAGATCCAGGGCGCGCTCGATTTCTACGGGATCCGCTACACGGGCAGCGGCGTGCTCGGGTCGGCGCTTGGCCTCGACAAGTTCCGCACGAAGCTCGTGTGGCAGCAGACGGGCGTGCCGACGCCGCCGTTCGAGACGGTGATGCGCGGCGACGATCTTGCTGCGCGCGCGACCGACATCGTCGCGAAGCTCGGCCTGCCGTTGTTCGTGAAGCCGGCGAGCGAAGGTTCGAGCGTCGCGGTGCTGAAGGTGAAGACGGCCGACGCGCTGCCGGCCGCGCTGGAGGAAGCGGCGACGCACGACAAGATCGTGATCGTCGAGAAGAGCATCGAGGGCGGCGGCGAATACACCGCGTGCATCGCCGGCGATCTCGACCTGCCGCTGATCAAGATCGTGCCGGCAGGCGAGTTCTACGACTACCACGCGAAATATGTCGCCGACGATACGCAATACCTGATTCCGTGCGGCCTGCCGGCCGAACAGGAAGCGGAACTGAAGCGCATCGCGCGCCGCGCGTTCGACGTGCTCGGCTGCACCGACTGGGGCCGCGCGGATTTCATGCTCGACGCGGCCGGCAATGCGTATTTCCTGGAAGTGAACACGGCCCCCGGGATGACCGACCACTCGCTGCCGCCGAAGGCCGCGCGCGCGGTCGGCATCGGCTATTCGGAGCTGGTCGTGAAGGTGCTGTCGCTCACGCTCAACGACTGACGCAGGAACGAAACGACGTATGTGGAACAACGTTCGCCAACTCAACCTTGCCGCCAGCGCGCTGTACGCGCTGCTGCTGCTCGTGTTGGCGGCGGCCGGCTGCTACTGGCTGATCCAGCGCCCGACGTTCGCGCTGCGGGAAATCCGGATCGACGGCGACACCGAGCACATCAACTCGCCGACGGTGCGCGCGGGTGTGGTCGGCCGGCTGAAGGGCAATTTCTTCACGGTCGATCTCGACACGGCGCGTGCCGCGTTCGAGCAGATGCCGTGGGTGCGGCACGCGAGCGTGCGCCGGGTGTGGCCGAATGCGCTGGCTGTCACGCTCGAGGAGTACAAACCGCTCGGGACCTGGGGCAGCGACCAGCTCGTGAGCGTCGATGGCGAGCTGTTCACCGCGAACCAGGGCGAACTGGACAAGGAACTGCCGGCGTTCGACGGCCCGGAAGGCAGTGCGAAGGAAGTCGTCACGCGGTATCGCGACTTCGGGAAATGGTTTGCGCCGCTGAAGGCGGCGCCGGAAGAAGTGACGCTGTCGGCGCGGTACGCGTGGACGGTGAAGCTGTCGAACGGCATGCAGGTCGAGCTGGGCAAGGAACGCAACAGCGACACGCTGCATGACCGGAGCCAGCGCCTTGTCGCGGCCTGGCCGGCCGTCACGGAGCGTTGGGGCAACGACATCGAGTACGCGGACCTGCGCTATCCGAACGGATTCGCGATTCGCGCGGCAGGCATGCGGTTCCTGACCGATACCGACAAGCGCAAGAAGTAACGAGAGATCACACGCAAGAGCACTTTATGAGCAAAGACTACAAGGATCTGCTGGTTTCCCTCGACATCGGCACGTCGAAGGTGGTGGCCATCGTCGCCGAGCTGAAGGGCGAGGGTCACTACGAGGTGATCGGTCTCGGCCAGAGCGAGTCGAAGGGTCTGAAGAAAGGTGTGGTGGTCAACATCGAGGCCACCGTGCAGTCGATCCAGCGCGCGCTCGAGGAAGCCGAGCTGATGGCCGACTGCAAGATCACCAACGTGTTCACGGGGATCGCGGGCAGCCACATCCGCAGCTTCAACTCGAGCGGGATGGTCGCGATCAAGGACAAGGAAGTCACGCAGACCGACGTCGCACGCGTGATCGAGACCGCGAAGGCGATCAACATCCCGACCGACCAGCAGGTGCTGCACATCCTCACGCAGGAATTCATCATCGACGGCCAGGAAGACGTGCGCGAGCCGATCGGGATGAGCGGTATCCGCCTCGAGGTGAAGGTGCACATCGTGACGGGCGCGGTGAGCGCCGCGCAGAACATCGTCAAGTGCGTGCGCCGCTGCGGGCTGGAAGTGAACGACCTGATCCTGCAGCCGCTCGCGTCGTCGCTGGCCGTGCTGACGGAAGACGAGAAGGATCTCGGCGTGGTGCTGGTCGACGTCGGCGGCGGCACGACGGACATCGCGATCTTCGCCGAAGGCGCGATCCGCCATACCGCGGTGATTCCGATCGCCGGCGACCAGATCACGAGCGACATCGCGATGGCGTTGCGCACGCCGACGCCGGATGCGGAAGACATCAAGGTCGGCTACGGGATCGCGAAGCAGGCGCTCGCCGATCCGGACGAGATGGTCGAAGTGCCGGGCCTCGGCGAGCGCGGCCCGCGCACGCTGTCGCGCCAGGCGCTCGCTGCCGTGATCGAGCCGCGCGTCGAGGAGCTGTTCTCGCTCGTGCAGCAGGTCGTGCGCGAGTCGGGTTACGAAGAACTGCTGAGCTCCGGCGTGGTCATTACCGGCGGTGCCGCGATGATGCCGGGCATGGTCGAGCTCGGCGAAGACATTTTCCTGAAACCGGTGCGCATCGGCGCGCCGGAGTATGCAGGCGGCCTCTCCGACGTCGTGCGCAATCCGCGCTACTCGACGGCGATGGGGCTGCTCGTCGAAGGCAGTGCTCAGCGCATGCGCGGCCGCAAGGTCGCCGTGCAGTCCGGCAACGCGGGGCAGGTGTTCTCGCGGATGAAGGAATGGTTCCTGAGCAACTTTTGACGAACCGAATCGAAATTCGCGCCGGTGCCGGCGGCTGGCGCGCGACAGGGGGTTGCCCGATCTCCTGCCGAATAACGGCCGATTAGCAGTCATTCTCTTGACGGAGGCAACATGGAATTCGAAATGCTGGAAACCGAGACCAACGGCACCATCATCAAGGTGGTCGGCGTTGGCGGCGCTGGCGGCAATGCCGTACAGCACATGATCAACCGCGGCGTGCAGGGCGTCGACTTCATCGTGATGAACACGGACGCCCAGGCGCTGTCGCGTTCGCGCGCATCGTCGGTGATCCAGCTTGGCAACACGGGCCTCGGCGCCGGTGCGAAGCCGGAAATGGGCCGTGCGGCAGCGGAAGAAGCGCGTGAGCGCATCGCCGACGCACTGCGCGGCGCGCACATGGTGTTCATCACGGCCGGCATGGGCGGCGGTACGGGCACGGGCGCGGCACCGGTGGTCGCGCAGATCGCGAAAGAGATGGGCATCCTGACGGTCGGTGTCGTCAGCAAGCCGTTCGAGTTCGAAGGCGGCAAGCGCATGCGCGTCGCTGAAGCAGGTTCGCAGCAACTGGAGGATCACGTCGACTCGCTGATCGTCGTGCTGAACGACAAGCTGTTCGACGTGATGGGCGACGACGCCGAGATGGACAAGTGCTTCCAGTGCGCGGACGACGTGTTGAACAACGCGGTCGCGGGCATCGCCGAAATCATCAACGTCGACGGCCTCGTGAACGTCGACTTCGAAGACGTGAAGACGGTGATGGGCGAGCAGGGCAAGGCGATGATGGGCACGGCGACGGTCGCCGGCGTCGATCGCGCACGCCTCGCGGCGGAACAGGCCGTGGCGAGCCCGCTGCTCGAAGGCGTCGATCTGTCGGGCGCGCGCGGCGTGCTGGTCAACATCACGTCGAGCCGTTCGCTGCGCCTGTCGGAAACGCGCGAAGTGATGAACACGATCAAGAGCTACGCGGCGGAAGATGCCACGGTGATCTTCGGTGCGGTGTACGACGACGCGATGGGCGATGCGTTGCGCGTGACGGTCGTGGCGACGGGTCTGGGCCGTGCTGCGAAGAAGCAGCAGTCGGCTCCGATGACGCTGCTGCGCACGGGTACGGACAACCAGCCGGTCAGCGCGGTGTCGCACGGCTATGCGCAGCCGCATCACGTCAGCACGGCCGACTACGGCGCGCTCGATACGCCGGCGGTGTGGCGCAACTCGCGCGAAACCGCGGCATCGCACGTGCAGGCGCTGCAGGAGAAGGGTGTCGACACGTACGACATCCCGGCTTTCCTGCGCAAGCAGGCTGACTGACGCACACACAGGCGAAGCCGCGGCGGAATCGCCGCGGTATCGCCGGCGTGACGGATGCTACGGACCACGACAGGCCGCGTCGGATGCGACGCCGGGCCGGGAAACGTGCCCTCTTCGCTTAGGCGGGACGGGATGGGCCGTGCTGTCCGCAACACGCTGAAAAACCGTATCGCTATGAGGGACCAGCCATGATTCAAGTGGGCGACGCGCTGCCCGACGCGCAGTTGTTCGAGTTCATCGACGACGCGCGCGAAGGGTGCACGCTGGGGCCGAATGCCTTCAGCGTGCGCGACCAGGTTGCGGGAAAGCGGGTGGTGATCTTCGGATTGCCGGGCGCTTTCACGCCGACCTGCTCGGCGCAGCATGTACCGGGCTACGTCGAACACGCCGAGCAACTGCGCTCGGCGGGTATCGACGAGATCTGGTGCGTGTCCGTCAACGACGCATTCGTGATGGGCGCATGGGGACGTGATCTGCACACCGCGGGCAAGGTGCGCATGATGGCGGACGGCAGCGCTGCTTTCACTCATGCGCTGGGGCTGACGCAGGATTTGTCCGCGCGTGGCATGGGAATTCGTTCTCTGCGCTACGCGATGGTGATCGACGGCGGTGTGGTCAAGACGCTGGCCGTCGAGGCGCCGGGCAAATTCGAAGTGAGCGATGCGGCGAGTGTTCTCGCGACGTTGACGTCCTGATCGTGCGGTGCGCCGTTGCCTGCCGGCAACGCTGCTCACCGGCCTCAGGGCAGTTGTAACACGGGCTGATGACCGGAAACGCCTCCGTTCCGGGCATCGGCCCGTCCCGTATCGGCGCGAGTAAACTGCCGAAACAGATTGATACGCAGTTTCAAACAGCGTTGAATAGGGAATTACGCTATAATCCCATCTATCGAATATAACTCCTGATTGATATATTCAATCAAGACGAAGAACACCATGCTGAAGCAGCGCACCATCAAATCGATCGTGAAGACCGTGGGCATCGGTCTGCACTCGGGCCGCAAGGTCGAACTGACGCTCCGTCCGGCGGCGCCCGGCACGGGCATCGTCTTCTCGCGCGTCGACCTGCCCACACCCGTCGATATTCCCGCATCGGCCATGTCGATCGGCGACACGCGGCTCGCGTCGGTGCTGCAAAAGGATGGCGCGCGCGTGTCGACCGTCGAGCACCTGATGTCGGCGTGCGCGGGGCTCGGCATCGACAACCTGTATGTCGACGTGACGGCCGAGGAAATCCCGATCATGGACGGCAGCGCCGCGTCCTTCGTGTTCCTGATCCAGTCCGCCGGCATTGAGGAGCAGAACGCGCCGAAGCGGTTCATCAAGGTGACGAAGCCGGTTGAAATCCGCGACGGCGACAAGTTCGCGCGTCTCGATCCGTTTTTCGGCTTCAAGCTGAAATTCACGATCGACTTCCGTCACCCGGCCGTCGACAAGACCGGCCAGGAACTCGAGGTCGATTTCGCGAACACGTCGTACGTGCGCGAGATCGCGCGTGCGCGCACGTTCGGGTTCGCCCATGAAGTCGAAATGATGCGCGAGCTCGGCCTGGCGCGCGGCGGCAGCATGGACAACGCGATCGTGCTCGACGAGTACCGGATCCTGAACAACGACGGGTTGCGCTACGACGACGAGTTCGTGAAGCACAAGATGCTCGACGCGATCGGCGACCTGTACGTGGTCGGCCATCCGCTGCTGGCGTCGTACACCGCGTACAAGTCCGGGCACGGGCTGAACAACGCGCTGCTGCGCGAGCTGCTCGCGCACGAAGACGCATACGAGATCGTCACGTTCGACGATCCGCAGACTGCGCCGAGCGGCTTCGCGTTCGACGCGCAGACGGCGTTCGCCTGACCGGCGTTCGGCACCAGCGATAAAAAAAGCGGCCTGCGGGCCGCTTTTTTGTTGGTCGGCCGCCGCCGGCGGCGCGCTCAGCGCGGCGATTTCGCGCCGTGTCGGGCCGCCATCCGCGCGAGCGCGGCCTGCAGCGGCGACGGTTCGAGGTGGTCGGCGAGGTCGCGCAATGCGGCGGCGCCGACCGAGGTCATCCGCGCCTGCTTCACGTGCGGCGGCTCCGGCGCGTCCTTCGGACGCACGCGCACGCGCAGCGTCGCGACAGGCCAGCCGCGCTTCTGGAGATCGCCGAGCAGCCGCGGTTCGACCTGCCGCAGCCGCGCGGCCAGCGCATTGTGCGCGGCAAAGAGGGTCAGGGTACCGTCCTTGACGAAGCCCGGTTCGACATGATTCGCAAGATAGTCGGGCAGGAGCGCGGACAGATCACGCTGCAGCGACGCGATCTGCTCGACGCCGGCGCGCAGCGCAGTGAACGCGTCGGTGCGGCCGAGTACTTCGGACACGGGTTGCGGGCGATGCGCGGCGAGCGGGCCGAAACGCTTGGAAAATCGGTTCATCGAGGCATTCTTCGGGCGCGCACGCGCGCGGACGTTGACGCCGATTGTACCCGCGCCGGCCCGTGCACGGGCGGCTTTCGCCCCGTCCACCCGGCCTCGGCGCGCAATGCCCGTCCGGCCGAGACGCGGGCGCACGCGCCCCCGCGTGCTAAAATTCACCGTTTGAGTCCACTAATTCGCTAAGCCGCCGAGGCTCGGGCGTCGAGGCGCGCAACACGCGCCGGACGCCGGTGCTGCGACGCAGGATCCGATCCGATGACAACCGGTTTTCTCCAGAAAATTTTTGGCAGCCGCAACCAGCGGCTCGTCAAGCAATACCAAAAGACCGTCACGACGATCAATGCGCTCGAAACGCAGATCGAGAAGCTGACGGACGACCAGTTGCGCGGCAAGACGGACGAATTCCGCCAGCGGGTCGCGGCCGGCGAGTCGCTCGACAAGCTGCTGCCCGAAGCGTTCGCGGTCTGTCGCGAGGCGAGCCGCCGCGTGCTGAAGATGCGGCACTTCGACGTGCAGTTGATCGGCGGCATGGTGCTCCACTACGGCAAGATCGCGGAAATGCGTACCGGCGAAGGCAAGACGCTCGTCGCGACGCTGCCCGTGTACCTGAATGCGCTGGCCGGCCGCGGCGTGCACGTCGTGACCGTCAACGACTACCTCGCGCAGCGCGACGCCGAATGGATGGCGCGCCTCTACAACTTCCTCGGTCTGTCTGTCGGCATCAACCTGTCCGGCATGGAGCACGACCAGAAGCAGCAGGCCTACGCGGCGGACATCACGTACGGCACGAACAACGAGTTCGGCTTCGACTACCTGCGCGACAACATGGTCTACGAGACCGACGCGCGCGTGCAGCGGGCACTGAACTTCGCGGTCGTCGACGAAGTGGACTCGATCCTGATCGACGAGGCGCGCACGCCGCTGATCATCTCGGGCCAGGCCGAGGATCACACCGAACTGTACGTGCGGATGAACGCGCTGCCGCCGCTGCTCGAGCGCCAGATCGGCGAGGAGAAGGCCGACGGCACGGGCGTCGAGAAGCCGGGCGACTACACGCTCGACGAGAAGTCGCGCCAGGTGTTCCTGACGGAATCGGGCCACGAGAAGGCCGAGCGGCTGCTCGCCGAATGGGGCCTGATCGGCGATGGCGAGAGCCTGTACGCGCCGCAGAACATCACGCTGATGCACCACGTGTACGCGGCGCTGCGCGCCCACACGCTGTTCCACAAGGATCAGCACTACGTCGTGCAGAACGGCGAAGTGGTTATCGTCGACGAATTCACGGGCCGCCTGATGGCCGGCCGCCGCTGGTCCGACGGCCTGCACCAGGCCGTCGAGGCGAAGGAACACGTGAAGATCCAGAGCGAGAACCAGACGCTCGCATCGATCACGTTCCAGAACTACTTCCGGATGTACGCGAAGCTCGCGGGCATGACGGGTACCGCGGACACCGAAGCGTACGAATTCAACGAGATCTACGGTCTCGAGACGGTCGTGATCCCGACCAACCGTCCGCCGAAGCGGATCGACAAGCAGGACCAGATCTACAAGACGGCGAAGGAGCGTTACGACGCGGTGATCCGCGACATCCGCGACTGCCACGAGCGCGGCCAGCCGGTGCTGGTCGGCACGACGTCGATCGAGAACTCCGAACTGCTGTCGCACCTGCTGACGCAGGCCGGGCTGCCGCACGAAGTGCTGAACGCGAAGCAGCACGAGCGTGAAGCCGCGATCGTCGCCGAAGCCGGCCGCCCGAAGCGCGTCACGATCGCGACCAACATGGCCGGCCGCGGCACCGACATCGTGCTCGGCGGCAACGCCGAGAAGCAGGCCGCGTTCATCGAGGCCGACGAAGCGATCCCGGCCGACGAAAAGGCGCGCCGCATCCAGCAGCTGCACGACGAGTGGGAAGCGCTGCACGAGCAGGTGAAGGCCGCGGGCGGCCTGCACATCATCGGCACCGAGCGCCACGAATCGCGCCGGATCGACAACCAGCTGCGCGGCCGTGCGGGTCGCCAGGGCGATCCGGGCTCGTCGCGCTTCTACCTGTCGCTCGACGATCCGCTGTTGCGCATCTTCGCGGGCGACCGCGTACGCTCGATCATGGATCGCCTGAAGATGCCGGAAGGCGAGGCGATCGAGGCCGGGATCGTCACGCGTTCGATCGAATCCGCGCAGCGCAAGGTCGAAGCGCGCAACTTCGACATCCGCAAGCAGCTGCTCGAATACGACGACGTGTCGAACGACCAACGCAAGGTCATCTACCAGCAGCGCAACGAACTGCTCGAAGCTCACGACATCACCGAGACGATCACCGCGATGCGCCACGGCGTGATTGCCGAAGTCGTCCGCCAGTTCGTGCCGGAAGGCAGCATCGAGGAGCAGTGGGACGTGCCCGAGCTCGAGGAAGCGCTGCGCAACGACTGGCAGCTCGACCTCGCGATCCAGGAAATGGTGAACGAGTCGTCGTCGATCACGGCCGAGGAGATTCTCGACGCCGTGATGACGGCCGCCGACGAGCAGTACGACGCAAAGGTCGCGATGGTCGGCCGCGAATCGTTCAGCGCGTTCGAGCGTTCGGTGATGCTGCAGACGGTCGACCGTCTGTGGCGCGAACACCTCGCGGCGCTCGATCACCTGCGCCAGGGCATCCACCTGCGCGGCTATGCGCAGAAGAACCCGAAGCAGGAATACAAGCGCGAAGCGTTCGAGCTGTTCGCCGCGATGCTCGACGCGATCAAGCAGGAAGTCACGCGCATCGTGATGAACGTGCAGATCCAGTCGCCGGAGCAACTCGAGGAAGCGGCCGAGCAGATCGAGGAGCGCGGCGGCCATCTCGAGAACGTCGAGTACCAGCACGCCGAGTTTGCCGAAGCCGCCGCGCCGGTGGCCGGCGGGGCGGCCGTTGCGGCTGCTGCTGCCACGGCCGACATGGTCGGCAGCGCCATGGCCCACAGCGGCCCCGGCGGCGAGCAGCCGAAGGTCGGCCGTAACGATCCGTGCCCGTGCGGCAGCGGCAAGAAGTACAAGCACTGTCACGGGAAGCTGTCATGATCGACGGCGGCGCGCGTCGCGCGCGCCGCTTCGTTCGCAGCTTCGAGTGAGTGATGTGAGTTGCGGCGGCCCGCGCGTGCGGCTGCCGGTTCTTCCAATCGATGCCGGCGTGTGCCGGCATTTTCCATCCGGCAGGTGTGCCCCATGGCTGTCAATTTTCCGTCGATCGATCCCGCCCAACTGCATCCCGTCGCCGGCGTCACGCTCGGCTGGGCGGAAGCGAACATCCGCAAGCCGAATCGCAAGGACGTGCTGGTCATCTCCGTCGACGAAGGGGCGACGGTCGCGGGCGTGTTCACCGAAAACCGTTTCTGCGCCGCGCCGGTCATCGTCTGCCGCGAGCACTTGGCGAAGGTGCGCACGGGCGGCGCGGGCATCCGCGCGCTCGTGGTGAATACGGGCAATGCGAACGCGGGCACCGGCGAGCCGGGCCTCGTGAACACACGCGAGACCTGCGCGGAACTCGCGCGCCTCGCGGGCATCGAGCCGGCGCAGGTGCTGCCGTTCTCGACCGGCGTGATCCTCGAGCCGCTGCCGATCGACCGCCTGAAGGCCGGCTTGCCGGCCGCGCTCGCGAACCGCAAGGCCGCGAACTGGTTTGACGCCGCGCAGGCGATCATGACGACCGACACGCTGCCGAAGGCCGCGTCGCGCCAGGTCGCGATCGACGGCCACACGGTCACGTTGACGGGCATCAGCAAGGGCGCCGGCATGATCAAGCCGAACATGGCGACGATGCTCGGATTCCTCGCGTTCGATGCGAACGTCGCGCAGCCGGTGCTCGACACGCTCGTGAAGGAAGTCGCCGATCGCTCGTTCAACTGCATCACGATCGACGGTGACACGTCGACCAACGACTCGTTCATCCTGATCGCGTCGGGCAAGAGCACGCTGCCCGCGATCACGTCGACCGATTCGCCGGCCTATGCGGCGCTGCGCGATGCGGTGACGGAAGTCGCACAGGTGCTGTCGCAACTGATCGTGCGCGATGGCGAAGGCGCGACGAAATTCATGACGGTGCAGGTCGAAGGCGGCAAGAGCGTCGCCGAATGCCGCCAGATCGCATACGCGATCGGCCATTCGCCGCTCGTGAAGACGGCTTTCTACGCATCCGACCCCAACCTTGGCCGGATTCTCGCGGCGATCGGCTATGCGGGCGTCGCGGATCTCGACGTCGGCAAGATCGACCTCTATCTCGACGATGTGCTGGTCGCGAAGGCGGGCGGCCGCAATCCGGCCTACCAGGAAGAGGACGGCCAGCGCGTGATGAAGCAGAGCGAAATCACGATCCGCGTGCTGCTCGGCCGCGGCGACGCGCAGGCAACCGTGTGGACGTGCGACCTGTCGCACGATTACGTGAGCATCAACGCGGATTACCGTTCCTGATCGGGAGCGTTCGAACGACATGGACAAGCTTGAACAGTTTCTGACGCGCGCGGAAGCGCTGCTCGGCCGTCTCGAGGGGATGCTGCCGCCCGCGCCGGCGGCCGTCGACTGGAACGCCGCGCACGCGTTCCGCTGGCGCAAGCGCCAGGGGCGCGGCTACCTGCAGGCGGTGCCGGCAGTGTCGTCGATCACGCTCGGCGACCTGCACAACATCGATCGCCAGAAAGGGCTGATCGAACAGAACACGCGGCAGTTCGTGCAGCAAAAGCCGGCCAACAACGTGCTGCTGACGGGCGCGCGCGGCACCGGCAAGTCGTCGCTGATCAAGGCGTGCCTGAACGCGTACGCGAAGGACGGGCTGCGCCTGATCGAAGTCGACAAGGACGACCTGCACGATCTCGGCGACATCGTCGAGTTGATCTCGCAGCGTCCGGAGCGGTTCATCGTGTTTTGCGACGACCTGTCGTTCGAGGAAGGCGAATCGGGCTACAAGGCGCTGAAAGTCGCGCTCGACGGCTCGATCGCCGCGCAGTCGGACAACGTGCTGATCTACGCGACGTCGAACCGCCGCCATCTGCTGCCCGAGTACATGAGCGACAACGAGTCGTACAAGCATCTCCCGGACGGCGAGATTCACCCCGGCGAAGTCGTCGAGGAGAAGATCTCGCTGTCGGAGCGCTTCGGCCTGTGGGTCAGCTTCTATCCGTTCAAGCAGGACGACTACCTCGGCATCGTCGCGCACTGGCTGCGTCATTTCGGCTGCGCGGATGCGGAGATCGAGTCCGCGCGCGGCGACGCGCTCGTGTGGGCGCTCGAGCGCGGTTCGCGGTCGGGACGCGTTGCGTGGCAATTCGCGCGTGACTGGTCGGGTCGCAAGGAGCAGGCATGAGCACGGATCTCGCACAGGGCGCCGTGCGCGCGCCGGATGGCCGCAAGGTGACGGAAGTCGCGGTCGGCGTGATGGTGCAGCCGGATGGCCCGGTCGGCCGCTGCCGTTATCTGCTCGCGCAGCGGCTGCAGGGCAAGCCGTATGAAGGCTACTGGGAGTTTCCGGGCGGCAAGCTGGAGGCCGGCGAGAGCGTCGAGGACGCGCTGGCGCGCGAACTGCACGAGGAACTCGGCATCGTCGTCACGGCGAGCCATCGCTGGCACACGCTCGAACACGATTATCCGCATGCGTACGTGCGGCTTTACTTCTGCAAGGTGACGGGCTGGACCGGCGAGCCGCACAGCAAGGAAGGGCAGGCGTTCGTGTGGCAGCAACTGCCGGTCGACGTCGCGCCGTTGCTGCCGGCGGCGCTGCCGGTGCTCGAACTGCTCGAGAAGGAAGCGGCGTCGCAATGATGCCGCGGCGGCCTGCCTGAAAGGCGGGCCATATCGCCGGCGGGCGGTGCCGCGCGCCGCTCAGCTCTCGGGGCGGCCGTCCGTGCCGTCTTCTTCCGACGAAGGGCCTTCGTCGGACGTACCGCCGATCCGGTACTTTTCGGCAGCCCAGGCGCCGAGGTCGAGCTGCTTGCAGCGAGCCGAACAGAACGGGCGGAACTGATTTTCAGGGGCCCAGCGCACTTCGGCGCCGCAGGACGGGCATTTCACAACGGTAGTCATACGAAAGCGTCGATCCGGCACGCGGCCGTTACAGATTGCACAGTGTCAGATGGAACGGCACGTCGATGTCCACCGCGCGCGGCCGCACATCGCCGTCCTGCATGGTGAACCGTACCCACAGCATGTATTTGTTCGCGCTCGCTTCGGGAATGACGCGCAACTCCGGCGGCACGCGCACCTGCATCAACTGGTACGTGCGGCCGGACAGCATCTGCTGATAGCTGCCCTGCATCGCCATGACCTTCGACGCCTGGCCCGATTCGCGCGCGAGGCGCAGCACGATCGACGCGGCGTCGCGTAGCGGCAGCATCGGCATGATCCACTTCGCGATGTCCTGGCGCCGCTGCTCGGCGGGCCATTGCTGCCACGCATAGTACGACGGCAGGTCGAACTTGCAGGTGCCGCCGGGAATCACCGCGCGGCTGCGGATGCTGGCGAGCCACTCGTTGTCGATGAGGTGCTGCCCGGTCTTGCCCTGCATCTGCGCGAGATTCGCGAGCGTCTGCTCGATTTCGCCGAGCACGGCTTCGAGCGCGTTCTGCTCGATGCCCGGATTGCCGCGAAAGGGGGCGAGCGTCTGGCGCTGACGTTCGAGCTCCTTCATCAGATCCGATTTCAGGTCCGCGCGGCCGGTTACCTCGGCGATTTCGAACAGCGTCGTCAGCGCGACGTGGTGTTCACGCGGGTCCTCCTGAGCCAAAAAGAACGCGAAGCGCTCGAACAGGTCTTCGAGGCGCAGCAGCGTGCGAATTCGCTCGTTGAACGGATACTCGTAAAGAATCAAGCGCGCTCGCCTCTTGGGTAGGAATTGAAACAATGCAGCACATTCTAATGCTCACTCTCTACCCTAGCAACGCACCAATTTCGTACGCCATCACGATTGCGCGCGAAGCTTACTGCGCGGCGGCCGCGAACCCGAGATAGCGTTGGTGCAGTGCATCGACCTGCGCGGCGAGCGCATCGGGCGTCGTCGTGTCGTTGACGATCACGTCGTCGGCCGCCGCGAGACGGGCTTCGCGCGTCGCCTGTCTCGCGATGATCGCCTCGACCTGCTCGCGCGTGAACCCGTTGCGCTGCATCACGCGCGCGATCTGCGTCTCGACCGGGCAGTCGACGACGAGCACGCGATCGCTGCGCGCCTTCCAGTTGCCCGACTCGACGAGCAGCGGCACGACGAACATCACGTACGGGCCCTGCGCTTCGCGCGCCTCGCGATCGGTTTCCGCGCGGATCAGCGGGTGCGTGATCGCTTCGAGGCGCCGGCGCGCGTCGTCGTCGCTGAAAATCAGTGCGCGCATCTTCGCGCGATCGAGCGAGCCGTCCGCGGCAACGAAGCCGCGGCCGAATGCCTGTTCGATCACAGGCATCGCGAGGCCGCCCGGCGCGGTGATGCGGTGGGCGATCAGATCGGTATCGACGAGCGATGCGCCGCGCTCGCCGAACAGGTCCGCGACGGTCGTCTTGCCGCTGCCGATGCCGCCGGTGAGTCCTACTGCGAACATGTCAGCCTCCGAGCGCCGCATAGAAGGGGGTGCCGAAAAACAGCGTCGCGACGCCGCCCGCCGCGAGGAACGGGCCGAACGGAATCGGCTCCTCGAAGCGCATGCGGCCGCGCCAGGTCGCGACGAGCCCGACGATCGCGCCCGTCACCGCGGCGAACAGCACGACCTGCGGCAACGCGGCCCAGCCCATCCATGCGCCGAGCGCGGCGAGCAGCTTCAGGTCGCCGAAGCCGATGCCCTCGATGCCGCGCAACCATTTGAACAGCCAGTAGATCGACCACAGGAACAGGTAGCCGGCCATTGCGCCGATCACGGCCGCGCGCAGCGACGTGAACGTGCCGCCGAGGTTCAGCACGAGCCCGGCCCAGAGGAGCGGCAGCGTCATTGAATCGGGCAGGTAGCCGGTGCGGATATCGATCGCGCTCATCGCCAGCAGCGCGGCGCACAGCGCGAAGGCGGCAAGCGCGGCAACGGTCGGGCCGAACGCGGCGAGCGAGCCGGCGGCGAGCAGTGCGCACGCGAGTTCGACGAGCGGATAACGGATGCCGATCGCGTGGCCGCAGCGGCGGCAGCGTCCGCGCAGCATCAGGTAGCTGACGAGCGGGATGTTTTCCCATGCGCGCAGCACGTGGCCGCAATGCGGGCATGCGCTGCGCGGGCGCCACAGATCGTAGCGCGGCGGATAACCGTCGTCTGGGGCGGTGCCGGCGTTGCCGGTCGCTTCGGCGATCTCGGCCTGCCATGCGCGCTGCATCATCACGGGCAGCCGGTGCACGACCACGTTCAGGAAGCTGCCGATGCAAAGGCCGATGACGACCGCGAAAGCATACTGCAGCGCGGGCGGCAGCATCGCCAGCGCGAGCAGCGTGCTCTGGGGCGAATCGGGAACGGCGTACAGGGGCGCGGGCGTCATGAGGCTCAAGGTTCGGACTAGAAGGCGACAGAATCGGTTGCGATGCTACACCACGTTGCCGAGCTGAAGGATGGGCAGGTACATCGCGATCACGAGACCGCCGACGAGTGCGCCCAGGACGATGACGATCAGCGGTTCGCCGAGCGCCGCGAGCGTATCGAGACGCGCGTCGAGCTGGCGTTCGCACAGCGCGGCGAGGTCGGCGAGCATCGTGTCGAGTGCACCGGTCTCCTCGGCAACGGCGATCGGTTGCACGACGTCGTCCGGAAAGCAGCCGACCGACTGCATCGCGTCGGCGAGACGCGCGCCGCGCAGCACGCGTGCCGCGATGTGCGCGGTGGCCTGCTCGAACACCGGATGGCCGGCTGTGCGCTCGAGCGTGGCGAAGGCGTCTGCGAGCGGGACGCCGGCACCGAGCAGCGTCGCAAGCGAGCGGCACCAGCGTGCGGCCGCGAACCGTGTGAGCGCGCTGCCTGCGAGCGGGGCGTGCAGCAGGCGCCGCGCGAGCGCATGGCGCAGCGGCGCCGACCGCCGAAGCGCGTGATGGGCGGCAAGCGCCGTTGCCGCGGCAGCAGCCACGAGCACGCCGCCCCACGCCGACAGCGCGGCGGACAGCGCAAGCAGTGCGCGGGTCGGCGCCGGCAGTGCGGTACCGAAACCGTCGAAGATCTGCTGGAATGTCGGCACGACCCACACCATCAACGCAGCCGAGATCGCGAGCGCGAACAGGACGACGGCTGCCGGATACGCGAGCGCGGCACGCAGCTTGCGCCACTGCGCGTCGGCACGCTCGCGGTGTTCCGCGACCCGTGTCAGCACGATGCCGAGCGAGCCGGACGCTTCGCCGACCTCGATCAACTGGCGATACAGCGTGCCGAACTGCGCTGGATAGCGTGCGAGCGCATCGGCGAAGCGCTGCCCGCCGACGATCTCGCGGGCGAGACCTGCGGCGATGCGCGGCACGCCGTCGCGCGTGCGCGTACGCGCGAGCATCTCGAGCGACGGCGCGAGCGGCAGCCCGGCCTGCAGCAGGCTCGCGAGCTGGCGCGTGAAGCGTGTGATGTCGCGTGCGCCGGCCGTCGGCGGCCGGGCCGGCCCGCCGGTGTCGAGCGACAGCACCGCGATGCCGTCGCGCGCGAGCGCGGCGCGCGCAGCCGCGGCGTCGAAGGCGATGACGGTTCCGCGGCGCGGTGCGCCGTCGCGGCGGCGGCCGCGCCACGCGAAGCGGGTTTCACGCGGCGGCGTGCGCATGCTCACGCCGCCGGTGTCGCGGCGACGGCTTCCGCGATACTGGTCGTGCCGTCGCGGACGCGCGCGAATGCCGCGTCGCGCAGATTGCGCACGCCTTCGGCCGCCGCGCATAGCGCGAGTTCGCCGACGCTCGCCCGCGCGACGATGCGTTCCGCCAGCGCGGGCGATACCGGCATCGTCTGATGCAGGCCGATGCGGCCGCGATAGCCGATGCCGTGACACGCGGAACAGCCGCGCGCGACGAACGGCCGCCATCCGGCCGCCAGAGCGGCCGGGTCGCAGCCGGCTTCCCGCAATACGCGCGCCGGTGCGTCCGAGTGCACGCGGCAGGCGACGCACAAGCGCCGGACGAGGCGCTGCGCGGTGACGAGGTGCAGCGCGGCCGCGAGGTTGTACGGCGCGACGCCGATGTCGAGCAGTCGCGCGACGGCGGCCGGCGCGTCGTTCGTGTGCAGTGTCGACAGCACCAGATGGCCGGTCTGCGCGGCCTTGATCGCGACGTCGGCCGTCTCCGCATCGCGAATCTCGCCGACCATGATGATGTCCGGATCCTGCCGCAGCAGCGCGCGCAGCGCCGTCGCGAACGTGAGCCCCGCCTTTTCGGCGACACCGACCTGACTGATGCCGTCGAGCTGGATCTCGGCGGGATCCTCGACCGTGCAGACGTTGTGCGCGTCGCGATCGAGCATCTGCAGTGCGCAGTAGAGCGACAGCGTCTTGCCGCTGCCGGTCGGGCCCGTGACGAGCACGAGGCCGTGCGGTGCGCGTATCGCGGCCTCCATCGCGGCCGCCTGCTGCGCGTCGAAGCCGAGGCGGGCGAGCGTGAGATCGGGTGGCAGCGTTTCGAGGCGCCGCAGCACGAGCTTTTCGCCGAACAGCGTGGGCAGCGAGCTGACGCGGTAATCGCCGCGCGTGCCGCCGTCGATCGCGATGCGCAGCCTGCCGTCCTGCGGCAGTCGACGCTCGGCGATGTCCATGCGCGCGAGGACCTTGATCCGTGCGACGAGCGCGTCGCGCAGGTGTAACGGCGGCCGTGCATGTTCGTGCAGCACGCCGTCGATGCGCAGGCGGATGCGCCAGCCGGCTTCGAACGGTTCGACGTGGATGTCGGATGCGTCGCGCACGCGTGCCGCGTGAAGCGTGTCGGTCAGCAGCCGCACGGCCGGTGCGTCGTCGAGCTGGGCCGCGTCGAGCGCGTGTGGCGCGGCGGCGGGCGGCGCATCGGAGTGGGCGGGCGGCTGCTGCGTGCGCAGCGGCGCCCCGGGAGGAGGGAAATGCATGTGAGCCGGCGCGTCGGCCGCCTGTTGAACGTGACCCGCAGATGGTCGCGCATCGCGGGCGGCGCCGGCAGTCGGTCGTTCGGCTAACGCAGGGCGGTGCGTGGGGTGCGCGTGCCGCGCGGCTTGAAGAGCTTGACGGTGCGCACGGCCTGGTCGTCGCTGCGCATCACCTCGAGCATCACGTCGCCGATTTTCAGGCACACGTCGTCTTCCGGAATTTCCTCGAGGGTTTCGAGAATCAGCCCGTTCAGCGTCTTCGGCCCGTCGGTCGGCAACTTCAGGTGCAACCAGCGGTTCAGTTCGCGCAGCGGCATGCCGGCCGTGACGATGCATTCGCCGTTCTCGTCCCAGCCGCCCGCGCGTTCGCTGCGCGGCATCGACGTCGTGAATTCGCCGATCAGCTCCTCGATGATGTCTTCGGGCGTGACGAGCCCTTCGAGCTCGCCGTATTCGTTGACGACGAGCGCGGTACGCTGACGGGTCTCCTGGAAATACTGGAGCTGCTGAACCACCGGCGTGCCCGACGGCACGTAGTACGGCTCGGCGAGCAGCGAGCGCAGCGTTTCGCGGTCGAACTCCTGGTTGTGCAGCGCGGTCAGCGTCTTGCGCACGTGCAGCACGCCGAGCACCTTGTCGATGTCGCCCTCGTAGACGACGAGCCGGTTGTGATAGCAGGTTTCGAGCTCGTGCAGGACGTCGTCGAGCGGTGCGTAGAAGTTGAGCGATTCGATCTGGCGGCGCGGCACCATCACGTCGTCGACCGTGATGTTCTCGAGATCGAACAGGTTGAGCAGGATGCTGCGGTGCTTGGTCGGCATGAAACTGCTCGACTCGAGCACGATGGCTCGCAACTCGTCGGCCGACATCCGCTGGTCGCGGCCCTTCTTCGTGTTGATGCGCAGCACCCACAGCACGCCGTTCGCGAGCGCGTTGACGAACCAGACGACCGGCTTGAACACGCGCATCAGCGGCGCGATCACGAGGCTCGCGGGCAGGGCGATGCGTTCGGGGAAGGTCGCGCCGACGATCTTCGGTGCGATTTCCGCGAACACGATGATCAGGAACGCGACGATGCCGGTCGCGATCGACAGCGCGAGGTTGTTGCGGCCGAACGTATGCAGCGCGAGCGACGTCGTCAGGACCGGGATGATCGTGTTGAACAGGTTGTTGCCGATCAGGATCACGCTGAGCAGCAGGTCAGTGCGCGTGAGAAGCCCCTGGGTGGTCTTTGCTCCGAGCGCGCCCTGGCCGGCGAGATGCTTCAGCCGATGGCGATTGAGCGCCATCATCGCGGTCTCGGAAATGGAAAAGAAGCTGGAACAGAGGAGAAGCAGGAAGACGGCGCCGATTTGCGCCCATAAGGGAATTTGGTCCACGCGTCGGAAAGGGCAGTGAAGGACAGGGATGTGGGGAATATAGCAGAGGCCGGCGACCGCGATGTGTCGCGCGCGACACGATGGGCCCGCAGCGGCCGGACGAAAAAAAACCGTGCACGCAGTGCACGGTTTTTTCAAATCTGGTCGGGGTGAGAGGATTCGAACCTCCGGCCTCTACGTCCCGAACGTAGCGCTCTACCAGGCTAAGCTACACCCCGATTTGGACTCTTCCGATTTCGCAGTCTTCTTCAAGACCGCTGCGTCGTCGAGCAAGAACATAACTATAACGACGTTTCTTCGAAAATGGAATACCTTGGAGAAGAAATTTTTCGAGACTGGTGATCCCGCCATGTCGAACGTGCGTCGTCGCAGCAGTGGCGACGACGCACGCAATGCGTTTACGACTGCCGCGACGTCGAGTAGGAGCACAGCGCGAGCAGGCTCTCCTTGTAGATCGAATCGGGGAACGCGGCGATCGCTGCCGCTGCCGCCTGCGCTTCCTGGCGTGCGCATTCGAGCGTGTGATCCAGCGCGCCCGAGCGCGTGATCGCTTCGAAAATCGTGTCGAAGCGATCGGTGCCGCCTTGTTCGATCGCCTCGCGTGCAAGCGCCGACTGTTCGGGCGTGCCGCGTTCGATCAGGTAGATGAGCGGCAGCGTCGGCTTGCCTTCGCGCAGGTCGTCGCCGGCATTCTTGCCCATCGCCTCGACGGTGCCCGCGTAGTCGAGCCAGTCGTCCATGATCTGGAACGCGGTGCCGATCCGGCGGCCGTATTCGGCGGCGGCGGCCTCGGTCGGCGCATCGGCGCCGGCGAGCACCGCGCCCAGGCGCGCCGACGCCTCGAACAGCTTGGCCGTCTTGTAGCGAATCACCTGCATGTAGCGCGTTTCGTCGACGTCCGCGTCGTGCATGTTGAGGAGCTGCAGCACCTCGCCTTCGGAAATGATCGTCGTTGCTTCGGACAGGATTTCCATCACGCGCATCTTGCCGACGCCGACCATCATTTCGAACGAGCGCGAATAGAGGTAATCGCCTACCAGCACGCTCGCGGCGTTGCCGAACAGTGCGTTGGCGGTCTGGCGGCCGCGGCGCAGCTCGGATTCGTCGACGACGTCGTCATGCAGCAGTGTGGCCGTGTGGATGAACTCGACGACGGCAGCCAGCACGTGCCGCTGGTGCGACGTCTCGCCTAGCGCACCGGCGACGAGCAGCAGCAATGCCGGACGCAGCCGCTTGCCGCCCGCGCCGATGATGTACTCGGCGATCTGGTTGATCAGCAGCACGTCGGACGCGAGGCTTTGCCGGATGACGCGATTCACCTGCTCCATGTCGCTGGTGATCGGAGCGAGCAGGTGGGCGGCGCTGAGGGTGGGGG
>NZ_WHNU01000061.1:0-48676 GCF_009362305.1 Burkholderia sp. BE17 | reverse complement strand
CGTGGATGCTATCGGAACAATAATGCAGATACCGCGTTCAGTGGAAGCGCGGTTTTCAACCGATGCTGAAATACGCCCTTTTACTGAAATCCGGCGCCGCCCCCGCGCTTCCGCGCGGCCCGCTACACCGCGATCAGTTCGCGCACGCCGTTCGTTTCCATGTCGCGCGCGTCGCCGCCCGCGACGATCTCGCCGCGGCTCATCACCCAGTAGCGGTCCGCGATCGAGCGCGCGAAATCGTAATACTGTTCGACGAGCAGCACCGTCATGTTCGATTCGTCGACGAGCTGGCGCAGCGTGCGGCCGATGTCCTGGATGATCGACGGCTGGATGCCCTCGGTCGGCTCGTCGAGGATCAGCAGCTGCGGCTCGCTCATCAGTGCGCGGCCGATCGCGAGCTGCTGCTGCTGGCCGCCCGACAGGTCGCCGCCGCGCCGCGCGCGCATGTCCTTCAGCACCGGAAACAGGTCGTAGATGCGGTCCGGCACTTTCGACGGTGCCTTGCGGCTCGCCGCGCCGACGAGCAGGTTCTCCTCGACGGTCAGCCGCGGGAAGATGTCGCGGCCCTGCGGCACGTACGCGAGCCCGGCCGCGACGCGCGCATACGGCGGCAGCGCGCCGAGCGCCGTGCCGCGCCACGACACGGTGCCGCTTTTTGCGGCGACCACGCCCATCAGGCAGCGCAGCAGCGTGCTTTTGCCGACGCCGTTGCGGCCGAGCAGCACGGTGAGCTTGCCGTCGTCGGCGGCGAGGTTCACGTTGCGCAGGATATGGCTGCCGCCGTAGTACTGGTTCAGTGCTTCGATCTTCAGCATCGCATCATCGTCCGAGGTAAGACTCGATCACCGCGTCGTCGCGCTTGACCTGGTCGAGCGTGCCTTGCGCGAGCACCGCACCTTCGGCCATCACCGTCACGCGGCCCGTGTCGCCGGCGAGCGCCGCGACGAATTCCATGTCGTGCTCGACGACCATCATCGAGCAGGTGCCGCGCAGCGTGTTCAGCAGCTCGGCGAGTTCCATCGTCTCGTGGTCGGTCATCCCGGCCGCCGGCTCGTCGAGCAGCAGCAGCGCGGGGCGCTGCATCAGCAGCATGCCGATCTCGAGCCGCTGCTTCTGCCCGTGCGACAGCTCGCCGGCCGCGCGAAACGCATGGCTTTCGAGGCCGATCAGCGCGAGCGTCTCCTCGATCTTCGCCTGCGCCGTGCGGTCGAGCCGCGCGCGCAGCGACGCGAGCCAGCCCTTGTCGGTCTGCATCGCGAGCTCGAGGTTTTCCCACACCGGGTGCTGCTCGAACACGGTGGGTTTCTGGAACTTGCGGCCGATCCCCGCGCGTGCGATTTCCGGCTCGCTCATCCGCGCGAGGTCGAGCGTCTGGCCGAGAAACACGTTGCCGGCGTCGGGGCGCGTCTTGCCGGTGATCACGTCCATCATCGTCGTCTTGCCGGCGCCGTTCGGGCCGATCACGCAGCGCAGCTCGCCCGCGTCGATCGCGAGCGACAGTTTCTTCAGCGCGCGGAAGCCGTCGAAGCTCACCTCGATGTCCTCGAGGTACAGGATCGTGCCGTGCGACGTGTCGATGCCGGGCGGCACGACGCGGCCCATCGAAGCGGTGCCGCTGACGGCCAGCAGCTCGTCTTCCGGCGGCGGCGTGAATTGGTAGAGGGCCGTTCCGTTCATGCACGTTTCCCCTTCGCGAGCACGGTTTCGACGAGGCCCATGATCCCGCGCGGCAGCAGCAGCGGCACGAGCACGAAGATCAGGCCGAGGAAGAACAGCCAGTATTCGGCGAAGTAAGCGGTAAACAGGCTCTTCGCGCCGTTCACCGCGAACGCGCCGACGATCGGCCCGATCAGCGTGCCGCGCCCGCCCACGGCGACCCAGATCGCCATCTCGATCGAGTTGCTGGGCGACATCTCGCCGGGGTTGATGATGCCGACCTGCGGCACGTACAACGCGCCCGCGATGCCGCACAGCACGGCCGACACGGTCCACACGAACAGCTTGTACGCGAGCGGGCTGTAGCCGAGGAACATCAGCCGCGTCTCGCCGTCGCGCACCGCGGTGACGACGCGCCCGAGCTTGCTCGTGACGATCGCGCGCGCGGCGATGAACGCGAGCACCAGCGTCGCGAACGTCAGCAGCAACAGCACCGTGCGCGTGCCGGGCGACGTGATCGCGAAACCCGCGATGCGCTTGAAGTCGGTGAAGCCGTTGTTGCCGCCGAAGCCCGTCTCGTTGCGATAGAACAGCAGCATCGCGGCGAACGTCAGCGCCTGCGTGATGATCGACAGGTACACGCCTTTCACGCGCGAGCGGAACGTGAAGAAGCCGAACACCCACGCGAGCACGGCCGGCACGAGCACGACGAGCGCGAGCGCCCACGCGAGGTGCTGCGTGCCGCTCCAGTACCACGGCAACTGGTGCCAGTCGAGGAACACCATGAAGTCGGGCAGGTCGCTGCCGTACTTGCCGTCGCGGCCGATCTCGCGCATCAGGTACATGCCGATCGCATAGCCGCCGAGCGCGAAGAAGAGGCCATGGCCGAGGCTAAGAATCCCGCAGTAGCCCCATACGAGATCGAGCGCGAGCGCGGCGATCGCGTAGCACATCAGCTTGCCGGCGAGCGTCATCGCGTAGGCGGACAGATGGAATGCGCTCGCTTCGGGCGCGACGAGCGCGGCGAGCGGCACGCCGATGCCGATCGCGATGCACAGCGCGACGAGCGCGAGCCATGCGCGGCGCGACAGCAGCGCAGGGCGCGGCGGCAGGCCGAGCGCGAAGCCGTCGGCCGCGCGTGCGGCGGCAGCGGGCGTCGGTGCTTCGGCGACCGGGTTCGACATCGAATCGGTAATGAAAGTCACGTCAAGCCTCCGCGCTGCGGCCCTTCGGGGCGAACATGCCCTGAGGGCGTTTCTGGATGAACAGCACGATCATCACGAGCACCGCGATCTTCGCGAGCACGGCGCCCCAGAACGGCTCGATCGCCTTGCTCGCGAGGCCGAGCCCGAAGCCGCCGAGCACGGTGCCGGCAATCTGTCCGACGCCGCCGAGCACCACTGCCATGAACGAATCGATGATGTAGTTCTGGCCGAGGTCGGGCCCCACGTTGCCGATCTGCGACAGCGCGCAGCCGCCGAGGCCGGCGATGCCCGCGCCGAATGCGAACGCATACGCGTCGACGCGCGCGGTCTTCACGCCGACGCACGCGGCCATCCGGCGGTTCTGCGTGACCGCGCGCACGAACAGGCCGAGCCGCGTCTTCGTCAGCACGGTCCACGCGACGAACACCACCGCAAGCGCGAACGCGAGGATCGCGAGCCGGTTGTACGGCAGGATCAGGTTCTGCATCACGGTCACGCCGCCGCTCATCCACGACGGGTTAACGACCTGCACGTTCTGCGCGCCGAACAGCATGCGCGTCGCCTGGATCAGGATCAGGCTCACGCCGAAGGTCGCGAGCAATGTCTCGAGCGGGCGGCCGTACAGGTGCCGCAGCACGAGCCGCTCGAGCACGATGCCGACGAGCGCGGCCGTTACGAACGACACGGGCACGGCGACGAGCGGATACCAGTCGAATGCGCCGGGCGCGTAGCGCTGGATCAGCGTCTGCACGACATAGGTTGCGTACGCACCGATCATCAGGAATTCGCCGTGCGCCATGTTGATCACGCCGATCAGCCCGTACGTGATCGCGAGGCCGAGCGCGGCGAGCAGCAACACGCTGCCGAGCGACAGGCCCGCGAACAGCGTGCCGACGATCTCGCCGCGGCGCTGCAGCGAGTGCAATGCGTCGAGCCCTTGCTGCGCGGCATCGCGCACGCGCGCGTCGGGCTCCGCGTAGCTGCCGTCCGCGTTCTTCGCGACGAGCGGGCGCAGTTGTTCGATCATGTCGAGGTTGCTGCGCGCGGCCACCACCTGCACGGCTTCGAGGCGCTTCGCCGGATCGGCGTCGTGCAGCGCGGCGATCGCCCACAGTGCGTCGAGCCGGCGCTTCAGTGCGGGATCGGTTTCCTTTGCGCGCGCGCGGTCGATCATCGGCTTGAGCGCCGGGTCGGGCGATTTCAGCAGCGCATCGATCGCGTCGCGTCGCGCGGCGACGTCGGGCGATGCGAGCGCGAGGCCCGACAGTGCGCCCGCGATCTTCGTGCGCAGCAGGTTGTTCAGCATCACGGGCTGCGCGTCGCCGGCCGGTGTCGCGGCCTGCGTGAGCGCGTCGTGCGCGGTGTCGCCGCTCTGGATCAGCAGGCGGCCGTCGCCGGTCGCGAGCGCGTCGCCGGTCGACAGCGCGTTGAGCACGGCAACGGCGCGCGGATCGGCATCGGCGGCGAGCCGGTCGATCGCGGCCGTCTTCGCATCGAAGTCGTCGCCGGCAAGCGCGGCGGTATCGGCGGCCGTCAGCGCGAACGCGGCGCGCGGCAGTGCACCCGCGAGGGCGGCGCACGCGACGATCGCGACGGCGGCTCGGCGAAAGCGGATAGGCATCGGGAGATCCTGTCTGGCGTGGGAAAGCGGATTCATGCGGCGAGGCGCCGGCGCGTGAGGTTCGTCACCGCAGGCGCGGCCGGCGCGTCGGCACCGGCATGCGAGCGGCACGTCACGCCGATGCGCGACGCGCCGCACCGCGTCAGGCCAGCGCCGCGCGCTGCCGGCGCAGGAATGCGGGGATCGACGAGACGATGTCCGGCTTGCCCTGGTTGCCCGCGATGAACGGGCTCCACGGCTGCGCGCGCACCGCGGTCTTCGTCTTCCACACGACGTTGAACTGCCCGTCGCCGCGGATCTCGCCGATCATCACCGGCTTGTGCAGGTGATGGTTGCCGTCCATCGCGAGTGTGAAGCCCGACGGCGCGGCGACGGTCTGGCCGATCATCGCGACGCGCACCTTGTCGACGTCGGTGCTCTTCGCCTTCTCGACGGCCTGCTTCCACATGTGGATGCCCACGTAGGTCGCTTCCATCGGGTCGTTGGTCACGCGCTTCGCGCCGCCCGGCAGGTTGTTCGCCTTCACCCATGCGGCGAACTGGTCCTTGAACTTCGTGTTGGTCGGATTCTTTACCGACATGAAGTAGTTCCACGCGGCGAGGTGGCCGACGAGCGGCTTCGTGTCGATCCCGCGCAGTTCCTCCTCGCCGACCGAGAACGCGACGACCGGCACGTCGGTCGCCTTGATGCCCTGGTTGCCGAGCTCCTTGTAGAACGGCACGTTCGAATCGCCGTTGATCGTCGAGATCACGGTCGTCTTGCCGCCCTGCGAGAAGGTCTTGATGTTCGCGACGATGGTCTGGTAATCGCTGTGGCCGAACGGCGTGTAGACCTCCTGAATGTCGGCGTCCTTCACACCCTTCGATTTCAGGAACGCGCGCAGGATCTTGTTGGTCGTGCGCGGATACACGTAGTCGGTGCCGAGCAGGAAGAAGCGCTTCGCGCCGCCGCCTTCCACGCTCATCAGGTACTCGACGGCCGGAATCGCCTGCTGGTTCGGCGCGGCGCCCGTGTAGAACACGTTGCGCGACATTTCCTCGCCTTCGTACTGCACCGGGTAGTACAGCAGCCCGTTCAGTTCCTCGAACACCGGCAGCACGGACTTGCGCGACACCGACGTCCAGCAGCCGAACACGCACGCGACCTTGTCCTGCGTGAGCAGCTGGCGCGCCTTCTCGGCGAACAGCGGCCAGTTCGACGCGGGATCGACCACCACGGGCTCGAGCTTGCGGCCCATCACGCCGCCGCTCTTGTTGATGTCGGCGATCGTCATCAGCGCGGTGTCCTTCAGCGACGTCTCCGAGATCGCCATCGTGCCCGACAGCGAGTGCAGGATGCCGATCTTGATCGGGCCGGTGCCCGCATCCGCCGCATGCGCGAACGGGCTCTTGCCCGCCAGCGCGAGCGCGCCGGCCATCGAACCGAACTTCAACAGACTGCGACGTTTCATCTGTTTCCCCTTGACGTGTTGGATGTGCGTGCGCCGTGGCGGCGCCGGCCATCGGGTAACGCAAGGCATGTGCCAGTCGCGCGGATGCACGCCCGGCGTGCCTGTGCGGCGCGGTGCAGGGCGTTGCTGCGGTGCGGATGACGCGTCGTGCAGCACGCGCGGTCCGTTGCGGTGCAGGTTCGCGGGCGCAAATGGTGCACGGTTGCGGTTCATCGTTCCGGTGCCTGCGTGCGCTTCCGGAAGGGCGCGATGATCCACTATGCGGGCGACATCCTCGCGTTTTCGCCGCTGCTCGTCATCGACGACGCTCGGATTGCCGGGGTGTTCGCGATCGTTGCCGACGCGTTGAAGGAAACGGAGTAGGGCGGGGAAAGCGAAACGGGCCCGCCATGCGCGCCCGTTCGACGGATCGTGTGGCCGGCGCGGTGCCGGTCACCGGTATGGCGGCGCGCGATGCGCCGCCGGAGAGATCAGTAACGCGGCACGGACGGATCGACGTCGCGCGACCACGCGTCGATTCCGCCCTGCAGGTTGTACAGCTTCGTGAAGCCGCGCGATTCGAGGAACATCGCGACCTGTGCGCTGCGCATCCCGTGATGGCACACGCAGACGATTTCCGCTTCGTCGTCGAGCTCTTCGCTGCGCGCGGGGATCTGCTGCATCGGGATCGATACGCTGCCGGCGATCTGCGCGGTCGCGATTTCCCACGGCTCGCGCACGTCGAGCACGACCGGCGCGGGGCGCGCCGTATCGCCGAGCCATTCCGCGAGCATCGCGGGCGTCAGGATCTGCATGGAGGCTCCGCCGCTCAGAACTTGAAACGCGACGGCTCGATCGCGTTGACGAGGTGGTCGATGTAGGTTTCGAACACGTCGGCGACGCGATACTGCTTGTCGTCGATGCGCGTGATGATCTGCGCCTTCATCACCGGACGGCCGCCGACGAATGCCGACAGGCGGCCGCCGACCTTCAGCTGTTCGAGCATTTCCTGCGGCACGACGGGCAGGCCGCCCGCGACGCAGATCACGTCATACGGCGCCTTGCCGGCCCAGCCGCGCGAACCGTCGCCGAGCACGACTTCCACGTTGGTCACGCCGTCGTTGCGGAGGTTGTCTTCCGCGAACTTCGCGATCGCCGGATCGATCTCGACGGCCGTCACGTGCTGCGCGCGGTGCGCGAACAGCGCGGCCAGGTAGCCCGAGCCCGCGCCGATCAGCAGCACGTTCTCGTGCTTCTTGACCGTCAGCTCCTGCAGCACGCGCGCTTCGACGCGCGGGAACAGCATCTTGCTGGTGCCGCCGGGCAGCGGCAGTTCGAGATCGGCGAACGCGAGATCGCGATATTCGGGCTGAACGTAGTTTTCACGCTTGACGATCGACAGCAGGCCCAGGACGTCCAGATCCAGCACGTCCCACGGCCGGATCTGCTGTTCGATCATGTTGAAACGCGCGTTTTCGATATTCATGGTGTGGTCATGCAGCCTGGTCGGCCATCAGCGGGGGTAGATAAACTCCGCGATTGTATCAAACAGGGCGGAGGTCAAGCCTTCAGGCGGCCTGCAACAGACCTTTATCCTTTGCTCTTCTTGATCTGCGCCTCGAATGCGAGGTCGAGCTTGCTCGCCTTGCGCGGCTTTTTGGGGCCGAATTCGTCGACGAACTTGACGAACTCGTCGAGCGGCAGCGGCTCGCAGCACTTCTCGGCGGTGCCGCCCGAGCGGTCGACGAGATAGAACAGGCCGCCCGCCATCGCGACGGCCGCGAATTGCGGGTTGCCGGAGCGGGTCTTCAGGCGTTCGACCGCGTAGGTCGCTTTGGTGGTGCGCATCGTGCGGGTTCTGGCGGAGCGGAAGCCCCACACTGTATCAAACCGGCCGGGCCGCGTGCGGCCGCCGGTTTGCCGGCGGCAACGCACGTTCGCAAGCCCGTTATCGGCGGGAACTGACCCTAGACCGTGCGCGAGTAGCGTTGCCGCGGCGCCTGCCCGAGATACGCGTCGAACGCCATCGCGATGTTGCGCACGACCATCCGGCCGGCCGGATGGATCGTCAGGCGGTCGCCCGCGATCGTCAGCAGCCCGTCGCGCTCGAACGGGCGCAGCGCGTCGAGCTCGCGCGCGAAATGATCGGCGAAGCGGATGCCGTGCGCGGCCTCGACGTGCGAGAACGGCAGTTCGAGGTTGCACATCAGTTGCGTGATCACGTCGCGGCGCAGCCGGTCGTCGGGCGTGAGCCGTACGCCGCGCGCGATCGGCAGCCGGCCCGCGTCGAGCGCGGCGCCGTACGCGGGCAGATCCTTCGCGTTCTGCGCGTAGACGTCGCCGACCTTGCCGATCGACGACACGCCGAAGCCGACGAGGTCGGTATCCGCGCGCGTGCTGTAGCCCTGGAAATTGCGCTGCAGCGTGCCGTTGCGCTGCGCGCGCACGAGCTCGTCGGACGGCCGCGCGAAGTGGTCCATCCCGATGTACACGTAGCCGGCCGACGTCAGCATGTCGATCGCGAGGCCGAGCAGCGCGATGCGCGTTTCGGGCGGCGGCAGCGTCGTATCGTCGATCTGCCGCTGCATCTTGAACAGGTGCGGCATGTGCGCGTAGCCGAACACCGACAGCCGGTCGGGCGCGAGTTCGATGATCGTCTCGAGCGTGCGCGCGAACACGGCGACCGTCTGGTGCGGCAGCCCGTAGATCAGGTCGACGCTGACCGAATGGAAGCCCGTCGCGCGCGCGGCAGCGAGCAGGTCGGCCGTCATCGCGAGCGGCTGGATGCGGTTGATCGCCTGCTGCACGACCGGATCGAAATCCTGCACGCCGAGGCTCAGCCGGTTGAAGCCGATCGTGCGCAGGTGCACGAGCGTCGCGGGCGTGACCGTGCGCGGGTCGATCTCGATCGAGAACTCGGCTTCGGCGTCCGGCGCGAGCGCGAAGTGCTCGCGGGTGGCCGCCATCAGCTCGGCCGTTTCGTCGTCGGAAAGAAAGGTCGGCGTGCCGCCGCCCCAGTGCAGTTGCGTGACGGGGCGTGACGGATCGAACAGCGTGGCCTGCAGCGCCATCTCGCGCTTGAGCTGGTCGAGATACGGGCGCGCGCGGCGGCGGTTGTTGGTCGCGATCTTGTTGCAGCCGCAGTAGAAGCACGCGGTGTTGCAGAACGGGATGTGGAAGTACAGCGACAGCTCGCTCGACGACGCGCCCGGGTCGCCGGCCGCGCGCACGTAGTCGGCCGGATCGAAATCGTCGCGGAACTGCAGCGCGGTGGGGTACGACGTATAGCGCGGCCCGTTCGCGCCGTATTTCGTGAGCAAATCGGGACGGAACATTATGTCGGCAGAACCGGAGCTCATGATGGTCTCGCGCTTTTCACTTTTCAGATGTTTTCGAGTATATAAACGCGCGATTCGGCTGCATTGCGTAATAACGTCGCAGCCGGCGATGGCACAATGCGGGGTGGGCTGCCGGACACCGCGTCCGGTTGTCGCACCGTTTTTTGTTGTTCGTTCGAGAGAGCCGAGTGTCCGTCGAAATGCCTGTCCGCCCGGCGCCCGCCGATGTCCCGCCGCCGCATGCGTGCCGCGAGGGCTGCGGCGCGTGCTGCATCGCGCCGTCGATTTCCAGCCCCATTCCGGGCATGCCCGACGGCAAGCCGGCCGGCGTGCGCTGCGTGCAGCTCGGCGACGACCTGCGCTGCCGGATCTTCGGCCGGCCCGAGCGCCCCGCGTGCTGCTCGGGGCTGCAACCGTCAGCCGACATGTGCGGCGCATCGCGCGACGACGCGCTCGCGTGGCTCACGCGCCTCGAGGCCGCGACGCAGCCGTCGCCGCGTGGCGGCATGGGGCGGTAGCGGGTTGCCGACCGCGTTCGGGACGAATGCGACGCATGGAACCCGCGGCGCGGGTTGAAGCACTAACTCCGGTCGTTTGCCCGGCATGGGCGCAGCGCCGATAGCCCGATCGCCGCTGCGCCGGATACAGGAGATTGTTCAAGCATGACCGCACCTCGCGCGCCCGGCCGGCGCCGTTTTCTCGCCGCAACCGTCGGCGCCATCGGCGTGTGTGTATCGCTCGCCGCCTGCGCATCGACGTTCCCGTTCATCCCCGATCACTACACGTTCTCGCGCGGCGACGTGCAGAAAGCCGTCGCGCGCAAGTTCCCGTACCAGAAGACGGTCGCGCAGGTCGTCGACGTGTCGCTCGCGAACCCGGCCGTCAACCTGCTGCCCGACCAGAACCGCGTCGCCGTGCAGCTCGACGCGAATTTCGCGAGCCCGTTCCTGCGCGCGCCCGTCAGCGGCAAGTTCACCGTGTCGGGCCAGCTCGCGTACGACGCGCCGAGCCGCTCGGTCGTGCTGAAGGCGCCGTCCGTCGACAGCCTCGTGCTCGACGGCGACGCGCAGATGTACGGGCAACAGGTCGGCGCTGCCGCCGGCCTGCTCGCGACGCAGTTGCTGACCAACTATCCGATCTACACGTTCAAGCCCGAGCAACTGCAATTTGCCGGGGTGAACTACGAACCCGGTACAATTACGATTCTTACAAACGGCATACGCGTGGCGATCGTCGAAAAATGACGACGGACCGCGCGGCCGAGCGGGCCGCGCGGCAACCTGGCCCTTCCTTTCGACCATTTCGGAGTTGGGCCACGGATGGACTGGATCCTGATCTGCAAGGCATTGATCCTCGGCGTCGTCGAGGGGCTGACGGAATTCCTGCCGGTGTCGAGCACCGGTCACCTGATCGTCGCGGGCAGCTTCCTGAATTTCAACGATTCGCACGCGAAAACCTTCGACGTCGTGATCCAGTTCGGCGCGATCCTCGCGGTCTGCTGGGAGTACCGGCAACGGATCGTGTCGATCGTGTCCGGGCTGCCGAGCCGGCCCGACGCGCGGCGCTTCACGCTGAACGTCGTGATCGCGACGATTCCCGCGATCGCGCTCGGCCTGCTGTTCGAGAAGAAGATCAAGGCCGTGCTGTTCTCGCCGGTGCCCGTCGCGTTCGCGCTCGTCGTCGGCGGCGCGATCATCCTGTGGGCCGAGGCGCGGCAGCGCGAGCGCGGCGAGCCGCCGCGCGTGATGTCGGTCGATGCGCTGACGCCGCTCGATGCGCTGAAGGTCGGCATTGCGCAGTGCTTCGCGTTGATTCCCGGCATGTCGCGGTCGGGCTCGACGATCATCGGCGGGATGCTGTTCGGCCTCGACCGGCGCGTCGCCACCGAATTCTCGTTCTTCCTCGCGATTCCGATCATCTTCGGCGCGACGCTCTACGAAACCGTCAAGGACTGGCAGGCGTTCACCGTCGATTCGCTCGGCCTGTTCGCACTCGGGCTCGTCGCCGCGTTCGTCAGCGCGTTCGTGTGCGTGCGCTGGCTGTTGCGCTACGTCGCGACGCACGATTTCACGGTGTTCGCGTGGTACCGGATTGCGTTCGGGCTGTTCGTGCTATTGGTGGGGTACAGCGGCTGGTTGAACTGGGCGTGATGCGGGAGCCGGTGCCCGGCGTGCTTTCATAAGCCAACGGCCCGATCGGCAGATGCCGGTCGGGCCGTTTTGTCGTCCGGGGCAGTGCTCCGCCTCAGCGCAATGGCTTAGCCTGCGCGCTTGCGGAACACCAGATCCCATACGCCGTGGCCGAGCCGCAGCCCGCGCCGTTCGAACTTCGTCACCGGGCGATAGTCGGGGCGCGGCGCGTAGTCGGCAGCTGTGTTTTCGAGCGTCGGTTCCGCGCCGAGCACTTCCAGCATCTGTTCCGCGTAGTTCTGCCAGTCGGTCGCGCAGTGAATGTACGCACCGGGCTTCAGGCGCGACGCGAGATGCGCGACGAGCGGCGGCTGGATCAGCCGGCGTTTGTGGTGGCGCGCCTTGTGCCACGGATCGGGGAAGAAGATATGCACGCCGTCGAGGCTTTCCGGCGCGAGCATGTGCTCGAGCACTTCGACCGCGTCGTGCTGGATGATGCGGATGTTCGACAGGTTCTGCTCGCCGATCAGCTTCAGCAGCGCGCCGACGCCCGGCTCGTGCACTTCGACGCCGAGGAAGTCGTCGCCGGGGCGGTTCGCGGCGATTTCCGCGGTCGATGCGCCCATTCCGAAGCCGATCTCGAGGATGCGCGGCGCGCTGCGGCCGAACACCGCATTCCAGTCGGGCATCTCCGGCGTATACGGGACGACGAAGCGCGGGCCGAGTTCGTCGAGCGCGCGGCGCTGGCCGGTCGACACGCGGCCGGCGCGCGTGACGAAGCTGCGGATGCGGCGGTGGTGCAGCGGATTGACTTCGTCGGCGCCGTCGGCGGCTTCGTCGGGAATGGCGTCGTCGTGCGGCGGCAGGCCGGCTTCGTTCGGATCGTCGTGCATCATCGGTACAAAGAAAGGCGTTGTTGCGGGCGAGGGCCCGTTGCGCGCAGCAGTGCGCCGGGGAACCGGCACATGGTACAAAAAAGCCGCCTTCGACGAGGCGGCTTTTGCGCAGGCTGCCGTGCAGCCGGAAAGTGGAGCGGGCGATGGGAATCGAACCCACGTCATCAGCTTGGGAAGCTGAGGTAATGGCCATTATACGACGCCCGCAGAACGCGCAATTCTACAGGGGTTCGGGTGGGGATGGCAAGCGTCGGATTCTGGCTGCTGGCATCGAAACTGGCATGGCTCGATGCTGGAGCGGTGGCGTCGCTGGCAGTGTCGGGTGAGCCCCCGCTATTCACGGGATCTACTGTCCATGCTGAAGGCACATCCCTTCGGCGCGCTGTAGCATCGGAGCCGAATTTCAGCGGCCCAACGGATGTGCAGCATACGCTCCTTGGGCGATTCGTGTTTAAGCTCCCCATTCGATATATTGCTGGCCTCAGCGGGCTACATTCTCATGACTTGTCGGCTCCGCTACAATTCCGGCGGCATAACCGGGGAGCCGTCCCCGTGAGAGCGCGAGCCACCGAGGGCTTGCAACAAATAAGAAGATGGATAACGCATGAACATGACTGAATTAGCTCAGGCAATTCGTGGTGGCCTGATCCAACAAGATCGCTTGCTCAAGACAGACATCCCGTCGTTGCCGGACAATGCGCTCATACCGTGCCGGGCCGTGACCTATTCCGAACTCGGTCGCGACTTCAGCGTCATGCTCGACATGGTATCCACGGCAGGCGACATCGAACTCAAGGCGTTGATCACTCAACCGATGACGCTGTGGATTCAGCAGGCGAACAAGTCTTATCTGCCAGTCAACGGTTATATCCACACGGCGCGCAGGCTGGGCGACGACGGTAGCCTTTCTAGCTATCAACTTGTCGTCGCGTCATGGATGTACTTCCTCAAATTCCGGCGCGATATGAGGTACTGGCAGGACAATAGCGCCGACCGCATCATCGCTGACGTATTCGATGTCCATCCGCAGGCTCGTGGACAGTATCAGTTTGCGTTGTCGAAGCCTCTGCCCTCGCGCTCGTACTGCCGTCAGAGCGAAACCGACTGGAATTTTGTCCATCGACTGATGGAAGAGGAGGGCCTGTACGGCTTCTGGCGCCAAGGCAAGGACGGCAAGTCGCATATGCTGGTCGTGACCGACGACATTTACGCGCTGGACGAGATGTCGCCTAAGCCGGTCGGATTCAACAGGTCGGGCACAGGCAGCGATACGGATGCGTTTACACAGTGGGCGGGTTCGCGGACGTTGCAAAGCACGGTCCATACGACGCGCACGTTCGACTACAAGGCGCCGTCGTCCGCCGACAGTCCGAACGGAACGACGTTGCCGACGAAGGCCGGCCAGGGAAATTTGCCGGAACGGGCCGAAGTCTACGAATACACGGGCGCCTATACCTATGGACGTCAGGACCGAGGTGAGCAGCTCTCGAAAATCCATCTGGAAGAATGGGAGTCGCGCGCCAAGCGGTTCGTCGGGATGGGAGGGGTGCGAGGTATCGACGCTGGCCTGCGCTTCGGATTGACTGGCCATCCGGAACACGATCGCGATTCCGGCGAGCAGCGAGAGTTTGCTGCGATCAAGGTCCGGCGCTACATCGAGAACAACCTACCGCTGTCGAATCACGAAACCAGCTTTCCACATAGCGTGCAATCCGACCTGAAGCGGGCGAAAGAGGGGTACGCGGGCGTGCCCGTCCACCACGATGACGGTTCGGCAGGCTTCTATTTGGTCGAAGTCGAGGCGCAACGCACCACGGTTCCGTATCGCAGCCCGTTCGAACACCTGAAGCCGGAGATGCATCTCGAGACGGCGATCGTTGTCGGGCCGCAGGGGGAAGAGGTCCATACCGACGAACTGAACCGTGTGAAGGTGATGTTCGTCTGGGACCGGCAGAACCCGGGAGATGCCGGTGCCTCGTGCTGGGTCAGAGTTGCGCAATCGGATACCGGCGGCGGCTACGGCAGTGTGCATATTCCGCGAGTCGGCGAGGAAGTCATCGTTGGTTATGTCGGCGGCGACTGCGACCGGCCGATCGTGCTGCATCGCGTCTACAACGGTGCGGTCAACCAGCACTGGCATAGCAACGGAATCCTTTCGGGCTATCGCTCGAAAGAGTACGGCGGCAGCGGCTACAACCAGATGGTAATGGACGACGCGACGGGCCAGAACCGCGTCCAGTTGATGAGCAGCAGTGCGAATAGTTTGCTGCATCTGGGCTACCTCATCGATCAGAGCGGAAATACTCGCGGTACGTATCTTGGATCGGGTTTCGATCTGAGGACGGATGCGTACGGCGCCGTGCGTGCTTCGCAGGGGCTGTATGTTTCGACGTATCCAAAGTCGGCGAATAGTCAGCCGCTCGACGTTCGCGAAGCGCAACAGCAGCTCGTCAATGCCGAGAGCATGATTGAGGCAATGTCGCAGGTAAGCCAGACGCATCAGGCGGAAAGCCTGGGAGAGGGGCATGACGCGCTGAAGACGTTTACCGATGCGACGCAAAGCAGCGTGCAAGGCTCGCAGTCGGGAGGACGGACGGCGGGAGGCGGTGCCGGGAGTGTGAACGCGTTCAAGACGCCAGTCATGCTGGTGGCGAGTCCTTCCGGTATCGCGCTGTCGACGCAGGCATCCGTGCATGTTTCGAGCGATCAGCAAACAAATCTGGTGAGCGGTCAGAGCACGTTCATCGCCAGCGGGAAGTCGTTGGTAGCGAGTGTGGCGGAGAAGATCAGCCTGTTTGTGCAAAACGCCGGGATGAAGCTGTTTGCGGCCAAGGGAAAGGTGGAGGTTCAGGCGCACTCGGACAATATCGAAATAACGGCCCAGAAAACGGTCAAGGTCCTGTCGGCCACCGAGAATATCGAGGTGGCGGCGCAGCAGGAGATTTTGCTTACCTCGGGTGGCGCCTATATCCGGCTCAAGGGCGGCGACATCGAGATTCACGCGCCTGGAAAGATCGATGTGAAAGGGGCGCAGCATGCATTCAGCGGGCCGACGCGGATCGATTATCCGCTGTCGCCCGCGCCGACGTCCCGCGGTGCTGCAGCGCTGCAATACCATTACCACGACGACACGCCCGTGCAGGGTGCCAAGTTCACCATCCACTACGACAGCGGCGCTACCTTTTCCGGCACCGTCGACAGCAAAGGCATGGCTGATCTGACAGGTGCTCCGCAAGGACCGGGGCGCATCGAGTTGGGTGAGGACAGCCGACCCTACGAAATCAAGGCCACCGAGAAAAATCCCAGCTACAAGGCTCATTGGGACGAGTTCGACATGCAAGCCTCCCTGGACCGGATGCAAGGAGGTCGGGCATGAGTAGCAGTTGGGTCAGCCAGGCGGCATCCGAGGTCGGCGACTATCTGTGGAGCGGCGCCACTACAGTCGGCGATACTGTCGTCGGCGCCGTCGCAGGGGAGTTCTCGCAAAAGCGCAATACGGGCGCCATCATCATCGATGCCGTCATCAGCATGTTCCCTGTCGCCGGAGAAATTACGGCCGCTCGCGACGCGATCGCCATCACGCTTCGCATGTGCGACGACCCGAAGGTTCGGGACGACGGGTGGGAGTGGGTGGCGCTCGTGCTTTGTCTTGTCGCTGTCGTTCCGGTGGTCGGAGGTTTGCTCAAGGGCATAGGCAAGTTGTTGATGCGAGCGGTCAGCAAATCCGAAGATCTGGTCAAGCTATGCCAGGAAATCCTGGCCTTGATCCGCAAGGCTGGCTTCGGCAATGCTGTGGAGTGGCTCAGGCAACTGGACTTCAACAAGTATCAGTTTGTCGTGAGAAACGCGTTCGGCATGATGCTGGATCGCATCGGCAAGGCGCTGAATTTCATTCTGAACCGGCTCGGGTCTGTTATCCCGGCGCGGGTGGCGAGTTATATCCGGAAGCTGCTGCCGATGCTGGAGGAACTGCGCAAGCTGGGGGACACGCAAATCGCGCTGGCCTTCAAGGATCTGATGCGCTTGCTTGAGCGCGTGCGAGGCCATCTGGTGGAGGGCACCTGGGCGGATGTGAAGGTGGGGGGCGGGACCACTCGGACGATGACCGAGGAGGCGCGCTTGGCTCATCTGGCCGAGGAGACGAAGAGCCTGGGGCATAAGCCGATGACCAAGGAGGACTATGTACACAAGGAGGGATGGCCGGACCTCAGGGAGTTCAAGGTGGGCGAAGCCATTGGCACCTTCAGTGTAAAGACGCCGATCAAGGCAATTACACGGACGCCAGGCGAAGTAATGATACGTGTTGTCGATAGCCGAAGATTGGATAAACCATGGACGATTCCCGGCAAGTTCTGGGCTGACAAACTGGCTCCAAACGGATTCTGGTGGCGTATCCGGAGCGCGATCAAGCATGCTTGGAGCATGAATGGCAGCTATGCGAAGATGAAGGTGCCAACGCGCGAAGCCATGGAAAAGCTCGGTATCAAGGTGCCTGATGATTGGGATGGGATGCGTCTATGGGAGGGGCGCATTGCCGAGCAATGGGACGATGAGGGGGCGGAGGCGACCATGCGCTTGCTGGTCGGAGGCGATCTTCAGTATTTCGTGGACTTTATGCATGAGTCCAACGCTCCTGTGGCAGAGTGGATAAAAACGCAGGTCAAGGCGCAGCGGACGAATTGGACCGACGTGAGGCTGCCCGATCAAGCAGAAGCTCGGGCACTCTTCCTGGCAGAGCGTGAAAGATCGGACAAGATCAGACAGGAAGGCTATGCGCGGCGAGCCCTCGCCGATGGCGGAAAACAATCGACGGAAGAACAGAACCAATGATGCTGAATACTCTGACCATGACTCCTGAGCAGGAGCTGGATGCGCGCGCCAAAGCGTTTTACCTTCTCAAGAAATGGACAAGCGTTACGTTCCTGGATCATGCAGTTAGTTTGTTCAGGGATTTTCTGCACGCGTACGCCAAGCAATTGGACACGCCGAGCCCAAATCAGCAGGAATTGGAGGCAGCGTATGTCAGCGATTTCCTGAATGCGTTGGTGAGGATGGATCAAGGCATTGAGACATTGCGACAAGGTGCCGACAAGCGATCGGCTTACGATGCGCTCATAACGGGTAGCGAGAAGGGGGGCGAGCTTTTGTTCGGGCGGAGTGCGCACGAGGTCGGTCGAACATATGACCCGTTTTTCCACGCGCTTGGCGTGAGGGATACGAGATTTTCGGATTTCGAATATGCAACGGGGTATGCGGAAGGGGCGTGGATTGAAGAGTTGAGCTGTCAGGCGCTCAAGTGCACTGTCGGGCTCGATTTTTCCGAATACCTTACCTACGGCAAGCGTGCCGACGGCGGCACTCGTGTGTTCAAGCATTGGACGTATGAATCGTTGTTCCAGGATCCGTTATTTCCTGCATGGCGGTATTGGCCACCCGGTCGCACCTATCCCGCATCGCTTCCTCCCTGTCCGTCCAAGAACGAATCCGCAAGCGGCGAGGTTTGCAGCGATCAGGAGATTCCTGTCGAGGGTATCTGGGAGCCATGGTTTCCTTCCGGCAAGGTGGGCTGTCCGAGCTACTTCCTCAAAGGCAGTGTTGCTCACAAGTACCTGTTGGAAGGGGCCAACGACGAACATGCGGTGCGCTGGCGGCTGCTGTGGGAAGACAAGCGTTACCGGGATGGCAGCATTCCGGCGGAGGAGGAAACTTACTTCCCCAAGCCTGTCGCACAACCGAGGCTACGGGTCCTGCCCGGAGAGCCTTGTCCGCGCACCGGCTACTGGCAAAGCCCTGCCGTGAAAGATTCGGTTCATGTCGAGGCAGGAGCGCCAATGCCGGGGCCGCAGCGCACAACGTGGGGGATGGTCATTTGGCATTATGGAGATCCTCAACCGGACAATTGAAGAACTGCTGAGCCACGAGGGTATTCGCACATGCAGTCGTCTACCCTGAAGTACGCGCGGCACAAGTGCTTCGAGAAGATGCGCCACTACGTTCGTCAGGCGAAACAGGTTGTGCGGTGTGACGCGGATCTTCGATGGCTGACATTCAATGTCACCTCGTTGCTGCGTGACGACGAGGGGCCGGGGTATTTCTACGTCAATCGGTTCCGCAAGAACCAAGGTTCAGCATTGCCTAAGCACGTGGTGCACCTCAAGATGATCACGTTGGATAGGGAAGACTAGCCACCGAGCAGATTCGCGAACTGGCCGCAGCTGTGCAGGAGGAGTCCACCCGAGCCAGGGGGAAGCGCGCTTACAGCCGCGCCGGTGTCGAAAATAGACGAGTCGGTGTCGGAAGCATACAAGCCCCGGGAACGCTTCCGAACTAACGTGACGGATCACTTACCTGATCGTTTGGAGCTGACATGTCCGATTTCATCACCGTTTTGCGCGAAACCTGCCCGACTCCGGTCCTTGACGCGACCAAGTGGAAGCGCATCGGCGGCGATCCGCACACCGTGAACCTCAACGCTTACGTCTCCAAGGACGGCAGCAAGATCATGGGCACCTGGATCTGCACCCCGGGCAAGTTCGAGGTGAACTACGAGAAATGGGAGTACTGCCACTTCCTCGACGGCTACTGCATCATCACGCCGGAAGGCGAGGAGTCGGTGCACCTGAAAGCCGGCGATGTGTTCGTGATTGAACCCGGCATGAAAGGAACCTGGGAAGTGGTGGAGACGGTGCGCAAGTACTTCGTCTTCGCCTGAGCGGGCCCGTAGATTCGACCACGCATATCGTCGTCGTCCGGTACCTTCCCGGTTCGCGGCCTCTGTTATCGCGGCCCTTGCATGTTGCAAGGGCCCTTACACATTAAGAACAAGACGACGCCCGCAGAACGCGTGGTTTTACATGGAATCACACCGGAATGGCAACGGTGCGATTCGGGCCAGTTGAACGGCTGTCGTGCCCGCGGTGTCGGTCCGCGGCATCTTCGTCGCGATCAAGGCCGCCTTCTCTGTGATCGAGCAGCCGCGGCGGCGCGATAGCCGACACCGGTAACGAACGCCTGCACCCGGCCGCGCCAGCGCCTATGATGCAGCGGTCTGCTTATCGTTCCGGCCGCACCGCTTGAACCATCGCATGCGCCGGACATCCCACCGGAACCCGACCATGCGCATCACCGCCATCCGCGAACACGCGATTCCCGTTTCCCGTTATGCCGATCCGGCCATTCCATCCGGCGGGCTGACGACGAGTGTCGTCGCGGTCGTCACCGACGTCGTGCGCGACGGCCGCCCCGTGACGGGCTACGGCTACGCATCGGTCGGCCGTTTCGCGCAGGGCGGCCTGATCCGCGAGCGTTTCGCGCCCCGTTTGCTGGCCGCGGCCGACACGCTTGCCGACGATGCGGGCACGAACCTCGACCCGTTTCGCGCATGGCGCGCGATGATGGCCGGCGAAAAGCCAGGCGGACACGGCGAACGATGCGTCGCAGTCGGCACGCTCGACATGGCGATCTGGGATGCCGCCGCGAAGATCGCCAACCTGCCGCTCCGTCGCTTTCTCGCCGACCGGCTTGAACGCGTCGCGGCACCACGCGTACGCGTGTACGCGGGCGGCGGGTACCGCTATCCGCATGACGATCTCGCACGCCTGTCGGACGAGATGCGCCGCATCGCCGATCTCGGCTATACGCATGCGAAGATCAAGATCGGCGGCGCGGATCTCGATCAGGACCGACGACGCATCGAAGCCGCCGCTGCCCAACTCGCCGACAGCACGCATCTCGCGGTCGATGCGATGAACACATACGACGCGACGACCGTGCAGGCCGCCGCGACGATGCTCGCACCGTTCGATCTCTGGTGGTTCGAGGACATCTGCGACCCGCTCGACCTGCCGCTCCAAGCAGACCTTGCCGCGCGATACTCACCGCCGATCGCAGCAGGCGAAGCGCTGTTCTCGCTCGCGGAAGCGAAGCTGCTCGACCGCTACGGCGGCCTGCGCAGCGACCGCGACGTGCTCGTGTTCGATCCGGTGCATTGCTACGGACTGCCGGGCTATCTGCAGATCGTCGACCACTTCGTTTCGCGCGGCTGGCGGCGCGACGCGTTCTGGCCGCACGGCGGCCACCTGTTCTCGCTGCACGTCGTTGCCGCGCTCGGGCTCGGCGGCGTGGAAGTCAATCCGTTCGCGTTCCATCCGTTCAGCGGACTCGCCGATGGCGAAACTGTCGACGCAGGCTACGCATGCGTACCGCAGGCGCCAGGCATCGGCTTCGACCTGCATGTCGACGCGCACAACGCGTGTCGCAAGCTATCGGGTCGCTGACGCCTGAAGCGCGCCGAGCGCGCCGAGCGCGATCAGCAGCGCGTCGCTGCCTGCGCAGGCGAGGGCGATGGAGAGCAGATAGGGGCTCGAGATCGAGCGCTTGATGACGAAGGCGTCCTTGGGGCCGACCGACGTGAACAGGCCGGCGCCAAGAAGCAGGCCTTCGATGAAGGCAGAGGTGTCGAGCACGAGCGGGCCGACAACCTCTTAAGCTGAACCGGTGATGGTTACGATGAGGGAAACGTTAAGGGCTGCCGGGGAGCGTTGTCAATGCCGCCGCGCCGCGCAGGTCACGCGCGACCGGCATCGCCGGCCGCCCATTCCGGCCGCTGCCCGAGCGTGTCGAACAGCCGCACGATCTCGGCCTTCACCTTCTGCACCGCATTGCTGACGAGCGCCGTATCGTGCCAGCACAGCGACAGGTCGCGCGCGAACAGCCGGTGCGCGACCGTCGACAGCTTGAGCTTGCGTTCCTCGATCTCGACGTGCGCGGCCGTCCACGGCAGGATCGTCACGCCGAGCTGCGCCATCACGGCCGCGAACAGCAGCCCGGTCGAGCTCGCCTCGAAGCTGATCTCGTACGACAGCCCGGCCTCGCGCATCGCCCAGTCGACACGGTTGCGGATCGTGTTCGGCGCGCTCGGCAGCACGAGCGGCATCCGCGCGATCGCGTCGAGCGGCACGGGATCGTCCGGCACCGGAAACCCGGGCCACGTGATCAGGTACAGCGTTTCCGTCAGCAGCCGGTGGATCGCGATACCGCGCGTGTCGACCGCGTCGACGACGATCGCGAGATCGAGTCGTGCGCGTTCGAGCAGCGTGTCGAGATCGGCGCTCGGCGCCTCGATCAGCTCCAGCATGATGCCCGGATAGCGGTCGCGCACCGCCCGTGCGAGCGGTATCGCCAGCACGCGCGCGGTGCTCGACGGCATCCCGACCGTCACGCGGCCCTGCGGCGTATCGGCGTCGCGGCGCAGCAGCTCGCGCGTGCCGTCGGCCTGGCGCAGCAGTTCGAGCGCATGCCGGTACAGCGTGCGGCCGGCGGCGGTCGGCGCAACGCCGCGCACGCTCCGTTCGAGCAACTGCATCCCGAGATCCTGTTCGAGATTGCGCATCTGCTGGCTCACCGCGGGTTGCGCGACATGCAGCGCCTCGCTCGCATGCGTGACGTTGCCGCATTCGACGACCTTCACGAAATAGCGCAACTGTCTCAAGTCCATCGCCGCCGTCTCCCGATTCAAGCCATAAGCCAATCCGATCGATTGAGATGAATATCATATTTTTCGGCGATCGAAGGTATTTCTATACTCGTCTCACAAAAGAGCCAGCCCGCCGGCCATCCCGGACCGGACGCGGCAACAGTGCCGGCCGCGCCGGCAAGGAGACGAAGATGTTGAAGGCGATCGACGCGCCGGCGGCCGGCGCGAAGCCGCGGCGCACGCCGCTCACGCGCGAGCAGGTCAAGGGCTTCTGGGCCGTGTACGCGGGCTGGGTGCTCGACGGCGTGGATTCGGTGATCTACGCGCTCGTGCTGATTCCCGCACTGACCGAACTGCTGCCGGCATCCGGCATCGCGGCGACACCCGCGAATCTCGGCATGTACGGCTCGATCCTGTTCGCGCTGTTCCTGATCGGCTGGGGGCTGTCGTTCGTCTGGGGGCCGCTCGCCGACCGCTTCGGCCGCGTGCGCACGCTCGCCGCGAGCATCCTGATCTATTCGGTGTTCACCGGCGCGGCCGCGTTCGTGCACGACGTGTGGGCGCTGGCCGCTTGCCGGCTGATCGCCGGGATCGGCGTCGGCGGCGAATGGGCGCTCGCGGGCACCTACGTCGCCGAGAGCTGGCCCGAGGACCGCCGCAAGATGGGCGCCGGCTACCTGCAGACGGGCTACTACTTCGGCTTCTTCATCGCGGCCTGCCTGAACTACACGATCGGTGCGACCTACGGCTGGCGCGCGATGTTCCTGTGCGGGCTGGCTCCCGCGCTGCTCGCGGTGTTCACCGTGATGCGCGTGAAGGAGCCGGGGCAGTGGCGGCGGCACGACGCGCGCGACGGCGACGCGGCCGACGCGCGGCGCGCGCATCCGCTGCGCGAGATTTTCGCGCCGGTGTTCCTGCGTCGCACGCTGACGAGCGCGAGCCTCGTCGGCGTCGCGATCGTCGGGCTGTGGGCCGGCTCGGTCTACGAGGCGAGCGCGGTCAGTACGCTGGCGGCGCGCGCGGGCATCGATCACATCGGCGCAATGCGGCTCGCGTCGGTCGGCGCGGCGATCCTGTCGTGCGCGACGATCGTCGGCTGCCTGGTCGCGCCGTGGCTGTCGGAACGGCTCGGCCGCCGCGCGGCGCTCGGCGTGTATTTCGCGGGCATGGCCGGTTCGATCGTGTTCGCGTTCGGCTGGGCGTTCTACCAGCCGAACGGGCTCACGGCGTTCATGGTGTCGCTCGCGTTCCTCGGTTTCTTCGGCGGCAACTTCGCGATCTTCTCGCTGTGGCTGCCCGAGCAGTATCCGACGCGCGTGCGGGCCACCGCGTTCGCGTTCAACGCGTCGGTCGGCCGGTTCATCGGCGCGGGCGTGAACTTTCTGCTCGGCGCGGCGATTCACGGCTACGGGTCGCTCGGCGTGCCGGTCGCATGGACCGCGGCCGTGTTCGTGCTCGGCATCCTGATCCTGCCGTTCGCGGTCGAAACGCGCCACCAGGCGCTGCCCGAATGAGCGGCACGCCGCGATCGTACGGAAACACGCAACATCCCGTCATCAATATCAGGAGTCCGGAATGCAGGCATTACAAGGAATCAGGGTCGTCGATCTGAGTCGCGCGCTGTCGGGGCCGTTCTGCTCGATGGTGCTCGCCGATCTCGGCGCCGACGTGATCAAGGTCGAGTCGGGGCCGAACGGCGACATGAGCCGCACATGGGGCCCGTTCGATCGCGGCGTGAGCACCTACTACCTGTCCTGCAACCGCAACAAGCGCGGCGTCTGCGTGGATTTCCGGCAGCCGGCAGGCCTCGACGTCGTGCGGCGGCTGATCGCGCAGGCCGACGTCGTGATCGAGAATTTCAAGGCCGGCACGATGGACGCGATGGGGCTCGGTTACGCCGCGCTGAGCGCGCGCGATCCGCGGCTCGTGATGGGCAGCGTCACCGCGTTCGGCCCGCGCGGCCCGTTGCGTGACTGGCCGGGCTTCGACCAGATCGCGCAGGGCTACGCGGGGCTGATGAGCCTTACCGGCTTCCCGGATGGCGAGCCGACCCGCACGGGCACCGCGATCGGCGATCTCAGCTCGGGGATGTGGGTCGCGACCGGCGTGATGGCCGCGCTGTTCGAACGCGAACGCACGGGGCGCGGACAGCATGTCGGCACGTCGCTGCTCGAGAGCCTCGTCGCGCTGCTGAGCGTGCACGGGCAACGCTACCTGAGCCTCGGCGACGTGCCGCGCCGCACCGGCAATGCGCATGCGGTGATCGCGCCGTACGGCGTGTTCGAGACGGCCGACGGGCCGCTCAACCTCGCGCCGATCACGACCGACATGTGGCTGCGGCTGTGCCGGTTGCTGGACCTGCCCGAGCTGCCGAACGATCCGCGCTTCGCGACCAACGATGCGCGCGTCGAGCACCGCGTCGCGCTGAAGGCGCTGCTCGAAGGCCGGCTGCGCACGCGCGGCAAGCGCGAATGGACGCAGCGCTTCGTCGAGGCGGGGCTGCCGGCCGGTCCGATCAATACGCTCGACGAAGTGTTCGGCGATCCGCAGCTCGCGCACTGCGGGCTGGTCGAACCGGTCGTGCATCCGACGCTCGGGACGCTTCGCCAGGTCGTCACGCCGCTCGGCGGGATGGGCGACGAGGTGCCCGCGCCGCGCACGCGCCATGCGCCGCCGCTGCTCGGCGAGCATACGGTCGACGTGCTGCGCGAAGCGGGCTACGGCGACGACGCGATCGACGCGCTGCTGGCGGAGCGTGCGATCTTCCAGGCGGAAGCGGTGGCGGAGGCCCTGCAATGATCGACACGATGAAACACGACATGCCGTCGAACGTGACGGTCGACATGATCGGCGAGCGGATCGCACGCGTGCGGTTCGCGAATCCGGCGCGGCGGCATGCGCTCGACGCACCGTTGCTCGATGCGCTCGTCGCGCGCCTCGATGCGCTTGCCGAGCGCTGTCCGCCGCCCGTCGTGATCCTGTCGAACGACGGCAGCGGCGACGTGTGGAGCGCGGGGCACGACCTGCGCGAACTGGCCGACGACCGCGATCCGCTCGCGTACGACAAGCCGCTCGAACGGGCGCTGCGGCGCGTGCGGACCTATCCGGGCGCGGTGATCGCGGCGGTGGCGGGATCGGCATGGGGCGGGGCGGTCGATCTCGTGATGAGCTGCGACCTCGTCGTCGCGGCGCGCGATGCGCGTTTCGCGATGACGCCCGCGAACATCGGCCTGCCGTATTCGACGAGCGGCCTGCTGCGCTTCTACGACAACCTGCCGATCCACGTGCTGAAGGAAATGTTCTTCTGCGCGCAGCCGCTCGATGCGGAGCGCGCCGCGCATCACGGGCTCGTGAACCGGTTGGCGGAAGCGGGTGGCGTCGACGATGCGGCGCTCGACGTCGCGCGCACGATTGCCGCGAAGGCGCCGCTCGCGGTGCACGCCGTGAAGGAGCAATTGCGCGTGCTGCAGGACGCGCGGCCGTTGCCGGTCGATGCGTTCGAGCGGATTGCCGAGCTGCGTCGGCACGCGTGCGAAGGCGCGGATTTCGACGAAGGGCTGCGTGCGTTTGCGGAGCGGCGCGCGCCGGTGTTTCGCGGCGTCTAGGCGTTGAGGGGGCCGCGCGGCGTTGCGGCGCGACGGCGGTAGGCTTTAAACGCTACACGCCGCCGATCGCGTGCGCGCCGACGAGCAGCAGCGCGCCCACCACGATCAGCAGCAGCGCGTGAATGCGCGAAACCATCACGCACAGCGTCGACGCGACCGCGATCGCGCGCGCGGGCCAGCCGCCGTCGAGCGCCTGCAGCAGTACCCACACCGACGCGAGGATCATGCCGGCCGCGACCGGGCGCAGCCCGGCTTCGAGCGCGATCTGCCAGCGCGCGCCCTGGTGCCGCCGCCACAGGTGCGCGACGCCGTAGATCAGGAACGCGGTCGGGCCGAACAGCGCGAGCGTCGCGATCACCGCGCCCCAGAAGCCGGCCACCTGCCAGCCGATCAGCGTCGCAAGCAGCGAGCCGGGGCCTGGCGCCATCCGCGCGATCGCGAAGTCGTTCACGAATTGCGTGGCGGTCATCCAGTGATGCACGTCGACGACCTGTCGCTGGATGTCGGCGATGATCGCCTGCCCGCCGCCGATCGTCGCGATCGACAGCGGCGCGAACACGCCGAACAGCGCGGTGTAGCGTTGCGATGCGGTCATGGCTTGCCGCTCCCGGCGGGCGCGGTGGCCGCACGGCGGTATTCGAGCGCGACGCTCAGCGTGCCGCCGATCAGCACGGTCCATACGAGCGGCCAGTGGAGCACCGCAACCGACACGAAGGTGAGCGTCATTACCGCGAACGGCAAAGCGCGGCGCGGCAGCCGGCGCACGGCCGTGATCGCCATCGAGATCGACAGTCCGATCGCCGCGGCCGCCGCGCCGGCGAGTGCGACATGCGTGAGCGGGAAGCGCGTGAGGGTCGAGAACGCGACGCCAAACAGCACGATCAGCACGGCCGGCGGCGCGATGATGCCGGTGAAGCCGGCCACCGCGCCGCGCCATCCGGCGAGCCGGTAGCCGATCCAGATCGCGAGGTTCTTCACGTTGACGCCCGGCAACGCCTGCGACAGCGCGAGGCCGTTGAGGAACGCCTCTTCGTCGAGCCAGCGCCGCTCGTGCACGAAGTCGCGCAGCATCCGCCCGCTGAGCCCGCCGCCGAAACTGGTCAGGCCGATCTGCGCGAACGCGACGAACAGCGCGAGGGTGCCGGGCGGCGGCGCATCGCCTGTGGGCGGCGCCGGCGGAATCGTGGCGGAGGGCGGGGGCATCGTGCGTGCGGCGCGTGGCGATTGGGCGGGCGCCCATGTTAGCAAGCGGCGCCTGTCAGCACGCTGACATCGGCTCGGCGTTGGCGTGATGAAAGCCCGCTGCCGATTCGATCGGTGCGATCCGGTGCGTACGCACGGATACGCCGCGCGGATGCGCCCCGGCGCCGCTACGCGCGCACGACCGTCACGCCCGCCGCCTCGATCGGCTTCGTCAGCGCGGCTTCGGTTTCCTTCTCGACCACGACCGTCTGCGCAAGCGTGATGTCGCCGATCACGAACTGCGACGCCGCGCGCAGTTTCGACTGCGACGCGAGCACGACCGTCTCGGCCGCGCGTTCGGCCAGCGCGCGCTTGATTGCCGCTTCCTCGAAATCGCCGGTGCTGAGCCCCGCGACCGGATGGACGCCCGTGACGCCCATGAAGTACAGGTCCGCATGGATGCGCGCGATGCTTTCCATCGCCGCGGCGCCGACGGCAACGATCGAATGCTTGTAGAGCCGCCCGCCGATCAGGATCACGTCGATCGACGGATGCGCGGCCAGCGCGACGGCGACGCTCGGGCTGTGCGTGACGATCGTCGCGCGCAGGTCGGCCGGCAGCTGGCTGACGAGCAGCGCCGACGTCGTGCCGCCGTCGACGATCGCCACTTGCCCGGGCGCGATCATCTGCGCGGCCCGCCTTGCGATGCGCCGCTTTTCCGCTGTTTCGAGCGCCTCGCGCTGCGCGAACGGCGCGACGGCCGGCGACGCCGGCAGCGCGCCGCCATGTACGCGCTGCAGCAGACCTTCGGCCGCGAGTTCGCGCAGGTCGCGGCGGATCGTGTCTTCGGAAACGCCGAATTGCGCGCTCAGTTCGACCGCCAGCACCTGGCCGTCGCGTGCGAGCGCATCGAGGATCGCTTTCTTGCGTTGCGTCGTCAGCATCGTGTTTGCACGAAATTTCTTGAAATTGCACGAATATGCACGTTACCATGGGCGCCGTCTTTTGTCGAATGGGAGGCTGCGATGGCTGCAACGCGGGACCGCGTGCGCATCGTCGATACGACGGTGCTGTCCGATGACTGGTATGTGCTGAAGAAGGTGACGTTCGATTTCCTGCGCCGCGACGGAACGTGGCAGCGCCTGAGCCGCGAGACCTACGACCGCGGCAACGGCGCGACCATCCTGCTGCGCAATGCCGGCACGGGCGACGTGCTGCTGACGCGGCAGTTCCGGATGCCGGCGTTCGTCAGCGGGCACGACGGGATGTTGCTCGAAGCCGCGGCCGGCCTGCTCGACGACGCGACGCCCGAAGCACGCATCCGCGCGGAGGCCGAGGAGGAGACCGGCTATCGCGTGCGCGGCGTGCGCAAGGTGTTCGAGGCGTTCATGAGCCCGGGCTCCGTGACGGAGAAGCTGCATTTCTTCGTCGGCGAATACGATGCGTCGCTGCGCACCGGCGACGGCGGCGGCGTCGCGGAAGAGGGCGAGGATCTCGAGGTCGTCGAGATGCCGCTGCAGGCCGCGCTGGACGCGGTCGAGCGCGGCGAGATCGTCGACGCCAAGACGATCATGCTGCTGCAATACGTCGCGCTGCGGGAAACCGCCGGCGCGCGCGGCATGACGCCGCTGCTCGTGCTGGTCGCCGGCCCCTATCGCAGCGGCACGGACGGCGACCCGGCGCGCATCGCTGCGAACCTGCACCGTCTGGAAGCGGCCGCGCTCGCCGTGTATCGCTGCGGGCATGTGCCGATGATCGGCGAGTGGGTGTCGCTGCCGCTCGCGGTCGCGGCCGGGTCGCGGCAGGTCGGCGATGAGATCGGCGAGGCGTTCCTGTATCCGGCCGCGCACCGGCTGCTGCGGCGCTGCGATGCCGTATTGCGGATCGATGGCGCGTCGCGCGGGGCCGATGCGGACGTCAGCCTCGCGCGGCAGCTCGGTAAGCCGGTCTATTTCGCGATCGACGAGATTCCGGTCGCGCAAGACGATTCGGGTAGCTGAGCAGGTGGGGAGGTGCCGGGTCGCGGCATCGCCGGGGCCTCCCTGCGTCGGCTGCCGCGGGAAAAGCCCGGCGCCATCCGGATTCGCGATGTTGCGATCGCGTCATGCCGCTGCATCGCGCATGCGGCGCGGCACCCGAACCGGCGTATGATCGCGACGCGACCCGCGACCCGCGACCCGCGACCCGCGACCCGTTCGACGTTACCGCCGCCCATCATGCCGTTCCCCGATCCCGACGATTCCACCGCTGCCGCCGCGCAGCTTCCCGCCGATCTCGTCGCTGCCGCCGTTGACGTGCTCGCGCGCGCCGACGCGTTGCTCGTGACGGCCGGCGCAGGCATCGGCGTCGATTCCGGGCTGCCCGATTTCCGCGGCACGGACGGTTTCTGGCGCGCGTATCCGGCGCTGCGCCACGAGCGTTTCGAATTCCACGAGATCGCGTCGCCGCACGCGTTCCGCGCGCGTGCACAGCTCGCGTGGGGCTTCTACGGACACCGTCTCGCGCTTTACCGCGCGACGGTGCCGCATGCGGGTTTCGAAATCCTGCGCCGCTGGATCGACGCGATGCCGAACGGCGGCTTCGTGCTGACGAGCAACGTCGACGGCCAGTTCCAGAAAGCCGGCTTCGATCCGGCGCGGATCGTCGAGATCCACGGCTCGATTCACGCGATGCAGTGCCTGCGGCCCTGTTCGGACGACGCGTGGGACGCGGCGCCGTTCGTGCCGGACGTCGACGAAGCCACCTGCCGGCTGGTCGGCGAAGCGCCGCGCTGCCCGCATTGCGGCGGCCTCGCGCGGCCGAACATCCTGATGTTCGGCGACACCGGCTGGCTCGGGGCGCGCTACGACGCGCAGGAACGTGCGCTGGAAGACTGGATCGTGCGGGCCGGGCGCGTCGCCGTGGTCGAGATCGGCGCGGGCACCGCGATTCCGACCGTGCGCCTGCTGAGCGAGCGGCTCGGTGCCGACGTGATCCGCATCAACGCGCGCGAAGCGCATGCGCGCCGTGCGGACGTGATCGGGTTGAAGGGCGGCGCGCTGGCGACGCTGACCGCGCTCGACGCAGCCTGGCAGCACGCGTGAGCGTACCGGCGGCCGTGCGGGCGTCGTGCCTGCCGCCGTCGTTGCAGCGGCGCGGCGAATCCGCATACAGTTCAGCTTGTACCGTCCGTGCACGCGCCGCGCGCGCCCCGGAACGGGCATTGCCCCGGGCAACCGGGGCCGGCGGCTGAATCCGGCCGCATCATCGACCGGGAGCGCCCTTGTTCTATTCGATCGTCGCGATCTTCGTCGGCGCCGGGCTCGGCGCGTTGCTGCGCTGGTTCCTGAGCCTCGCGCTCAACGAATTCTTTCCCGAGGTGCCGCTCGGCACGCTCGCCGCGAACCTGATCGGCGGCTACGTGATCGGCATTGCCGCCGTCGTGTTCACGACCCGCGTCGGGCTGCCGCCCGAATGGCGGCTGTTCGTGATCACGGGCTTCCTCGGCGGCCTCACGACGTTCTCGACCTACTCGGTCGAAGTGATGACGCATGCGTTGCAGGGCGAATTCGGATGGGCGTTTGCGGTGGCTGCCCTACACTTGACTGGATCGTTCGCGCTGACGGCGCTCGGCATGTGGACCGCGCGCGCGTGGCTCGCGGCGGCCTGAACGCGCCGCCACCGGAGGGAGCGATGGACAGGATCTTCTTGCGCTTCTACCTGCACGAGCAGCACCGGCTGCACTGGAAGCCGTTGTGGGAATGGCTGCTGGAGGAGGCGAACCGGATGGGCGTCGCGGGCGGTTCCGCGTTTCGCGCGATGGCCGGCTTCGGCCAGCATCGCGTGCTGCACGAGGACCGCTTCTTCGAACTGCAGGGTTCGCTCGCGATCGAGGTCGAATTCATCGTCACCGAGGACGAAGCGCAGCGTTTGCTCGAACGGCTGTCGCACGAAAAAGTGCGCGTGTGCTACGCGATGATTCCGGCGCGCTTCGGCGTGATCGACACGCTCGGCGCGCCGCCGGCGCAGGGGCCGGCGGCGTAGGGCCTGTGTCCGTTATTGGCGTGACCAGCCCCCAAGGGAATCAGATGCCGAACATCGTCAGCGACACGGCGGCGCGCGTGACGATCATCAGCAGCACCTGCACGATCACGAACAGCAGGATCGGCGACAGGTCGATGCCGCCGAGGTTCGGGATGACGCGGCGCAGCGGGTTCAGGAACGGCGCGGTGAGTTGGTAGAGGATCGGCATCGCCGGCGAGCGCGGGTTGAGCCACGACAGCAGCGCCATCAGGATCGTCATCCAGATCACGAGATTGAGTGCCCATTTCACGACGGTGAGCAGCGCGACCACGACGAGCGTCGCGATCACCGCGGCCGGGTCGAAGCCGGCCATCACGACCATCAGCACGACGTAGACGAGCGCGGTGAGCAGCGCGGCGACGATGCTGGCCCAGTCGATGCCGCGTACGCCCGCGATCACGCGGCGCAGCGGCAGCACGAGCCAGTTGGTCGCCTGCAGCACGGCCTGCGTGACGGGGTTGTACGGCGGCACGCGGACGGCCTGCATCCAGACGCGCAGGATCAGCGCGGCGCCGAACAGCGTGAAGATGGTATTGAGCAGAAAACGGGCGATCTCGCCGAACATCGTTGGCATCCTTTTTATACAGTCGAGTAGCGTGCGGCCGCCAACGCCGGATGGCGGCGCATCGGCCGACACCTTATCACGCCTCGTCGCGCGACGGGGAGGGGTGCGCGGCGGTGCGCGCGAGCGACGTTTCGACGGCTTCGGCGAGCGCCGGCAGCGACGCCGGCGGCGCGGCGCGCTTCGCCGCGAGCGCGACCGCACGGCGCGTCATCAGCGCGTACAGCATCGCGTGATCGCCGCCGCGCGCTTCGAGCAGCGCGAGCTGGCGTTCGACGATGCCCGTATCGCCGCGCGACACGGGGCCGGCGAGCGCGTTCGCGAGCCCCTTGTCGCGCGCGGTTTCGATCGTGCCGGCGAGCATCGGCAGCAGCGCGCGCAGCGCGGCTTCCTCGTCGAAACCGAGGCCGCGCCACAGCTCGACCGCTTCCGACAGCCCGCACAGCGCGAAGCTCGCCGCGTAGTGCGCGGCCGCGTGATAGAGCATCCGGCCGCCGGCCGGAATCGACAGCGGATGGCAGCCGAGTGCGGCAGCAAGTCGCATCAGCGTCGCGTGCAGCGCGCCGTCGGCTTCGATCGTGACCGAGCAACCGTCGATGCGCGCGAGGTCGGCGTCGGTGCCGCCGAACAGGTAGAGCGGATGAAAGCCGCCGGTGGCCGCGCCTTGCCGTTTCGCCGGATCGAGCAGCGCGACCGCCGACGCGCCACTGCAGTGGACGATTGCCTGGCTGGCGGCGCGCGACGCGTCGAAGCGAAGTGCCGCGGCGGTCGACGCGAGATGGTCGTCGGGGACCGTCAGGAAGATCAGGTCGGCGGCGTCGGCGACCTGCTGCGGCGTGTCGACGGCCCGGCAGCCGGCGATGCGCGCGGCGAGCGCCGCTGCCGATTCGGGCGTGCGGCTCGCGATCGCGGCGACGGGAAAGCCGGCCTGCGCGAAGCGCTGCGCGACGCAGCGCGCGAGGCGGCCGGCACCGATGAAACCGAGACGGGGTGTGTCGGGGAGGGGCATGGCAGCGGACGTGAGCGAAAACGAAGCAGCCGCCAGTATCGCAGGAATAAAGGCACGGTCGCGGAAGGTCGATTGCCGTGCGGACGCATGTAGTCGTTACCGGTATGCGATGCGATCCACATGCGCATCTGCGTCCGGCTTTGCGGCCGAATCGCGATCTTCGAATCCGACCCCGAAACGCGTCGCGCGGGCGTCCCGCTTGAATTGTCGGCGTCTTGTCTCAAATTTGTAATCGTTCATTACGTACGCGTGCCCGCCGCGCGCGCCGTATCCGGTAAGACTGACCGGCCGTCGCGTTGCGCCCCGACTCGTCGGACGGAATCGCGCGATCTGCAAGGGCCGCCGCAGGCTGCGGAAGCTACGCCGCACGGCGGCTGCGGCCGCGTGCAATTGCAATTTGCAACAAATGCGCAACGCGTGAGAAGCGGGTTTTCGCTACATTGCTTCCATGCGACGTGCATGCCCGCCGTTGCCGACAGGAGCGCATAAAATACCGCTCCAGCAGGAGAATCGAAGTGAAAAAGCTCATTCCGTTCATCGCCGCCGCCGCGCTGGGCCTGGGTGCCGCAAGCGCCGCGCAGGCTCACGTGTCGATCGGGGTCGGCATCGGTATCCCGGTCGCGCCCGCGTATCCGGTCTATGCACCACCGCCGCCCGTGTACTACGCGCCGCCGCCGCCGCCCGTCTATTACGCGCCGGCACCGGCCTACTATGCACCGCCGCCCGCCGTGGTCGTCGGCGGCTACGGTGGTTACTACGGTCGTCCGTACTGGCGTCATGGTTACGGTGGCTGGGGCCATCACGGCTACTGGCGTCGCTGATTCGTCCCGCGCGGCCTGACCGCGCGTGGCAAAACGGCGCAACGTCCCGGGAGGGGCGCTGCGCCGTTTTTTTATTGGTGCCGCCGCTCGACGCGCGGCTCGTGCCGGCCGGCTGCGCTTACGCCGCGTGCGCGATCAGGTCGCGGTAGCCGCCGACGATCACGCTGTACGAGAAATAGGCGAACAGCAGCGCCGACGCGATGTGGCACGCGCGCATCAGCCCGGCGCCCGCGCGCTTGCGGCCCTGGCTCGCGAGCGTGCACATGAAGAGCGTCCACGCGAGGCCGCCGAGGAAAAAGCCCGACAGGAACACCGACGCGGTGGCCGGTGTGGTCGCGCCGGCTTTCGCGATCAGCGCGCCGCCGACCGCCGCGAACCACAGGATCGCGCTCGGCGACGACATCGCCAGCAGCATGCCGCGCAGGAAACTGCGCCGCGCGCTCGCCCGCGGCGGCGGCGCCTCGTCCGCGTCGTCGTCGGCCGCGCTGGCCGGCGCCAGCGCTTCGCGCGTCATCTTCCACGTGAGGAACAGCAGCACGGCGCCGCCGCCGATCCACACGATCCAGCGCACGGCCTCGAACTGCAGCAGAACGGCCATCCCCGCAAGCGCGAGCGCCGCGTAGAGGAGATCGCCGACGCACGAGCCGACGCCGAGCCAGAAGCCCGGCCGGAAGCCGTGCGATAGCGTCAGCGACAGCATCGCGACGTTCACGAGGCCGATGTCGAGACACAGCGACAGCGACAGGAAGAAACCGTCGGACAGCATCGAGGCGGGAGGAAAGCTCATCTTCGTCGTTCTGGTGGTGGGTGCGATGCACGGGCCGGCGGGCGCCGGCCGTACGGCCTCAGAGCCCGATCTCCTGCCAGAGCCGGTCGACGCGCGCCTTCACGGCCGCGTCCATCTCGATCGGACGGCCCCATTCGCGGTTCGTCTCGCCGGGCCACTTGTTGGTCGCGTCGAGCCCCATCTTCGAGCCGAGACCGGCAACCGGCGACGCGAAATCGAGATAGTCGATCGGCGTGCTGTCGACCATCACCGTGTCGCGCACGGGGTCGACGCGCGTCGTGATCGCCCAGATCACTTCCTTCCAGTCGCGGATGTTCACGTCCTCGTCGACGACCACGATGAACTTCGTGTACATGAACTGCCGCAGGAAGCTCCACACGCCGAACATCACGCGCTTCGCGTGGCCCGCGTAGCTCTTCTTCATCTGGACGATGGCCATCCGGTAGCTGCAGCCTTCGGGCGGCAGGTAGAAGTCGGTGATCTCCGCGAACTGCTTCTGCAGCAGCGGCACGAACACCTCGTTGAGCGCGACGCCGAGCACCGCGGGCTCGTCGGGCGGTTTGCCCGTGTAGGTCGAATGGTAGATCGCGTCGCGGCGCATCGTGATGCGCTCGACGGTGAATACCGGGAACCACTCCTGCTCGTTGTAATAACCGGTGTGGTCGCCGTACGGCCCTTCGAGCGCGTGCTCGTACGCGGCGGACGCGTTGCCGGCTGGCCGCGGCGGCGCGCCGGCCGGAGCGGGGGCAGGGGTGCCGTCCTGCGGATGGATGAAGCCTTCGAGCACGATCTCCGCGCGCGCGGGCACCTGCAGCGTGTCGACGCCGGGCGTCAGGCACTTCGCGAGCTCGGTGCGGCTGCCGCGCAGCAGGCCGGCGAACTGATACTCGGACAGCGAATCGGGCACGGGCGTCACCGCGCCGAGCGTCGTGGCCGGATCGGCGCCGAGCACGACCGCGACCGGATACGGCTTGCCGGGGTTCTGCAGCGCGAATTCGCGGAAGTCGAGCGCGCCGCCGCGATGCGCGAGCCAGCGCATGATCAGCTTGTTGTGGCCGATCAGTTGCTGGCGGTAGATGCCGAGGTTCTGGCGCGACTTGTTCGGCCCGCGCGTGACCGTCAGGCCCCACGTGACGAGCGGCCCCGCGTCGCCGGGCCAGCAGGTCTGGATCGGCAGCTTGTGCAGGTCGACGTCGGCGCCTTCCCAGACGATCTCCTGGCACGGCGGCGACGACACCGACTTCGGCGCCATGTCCCACACGGCCTTCGCGAGCGACAGCAGCTTGCCGGCGTCCTTCAGGCTCTTCGGCGGGTCGGGCTCCTTCAGCGCGGACAACAGGCGCCCGAGATCGCGCAGCGAATCGAGCGCGGCGTCGTCGCCCGCATCGACGCCCATCCCGAGCGCGACGCGGCGCGGCGTGCCGAACAGGTTGCCGAGCACGGGAAACGCATGGCCGGGCGGCGCGTTGAACAGCAGCGCAGGGCCGCCGGCACGCAGCACGCGGTCGCACAGCTCGGTCATTTCGAGCACGGGCGACACGGGTTGCGTGACGCGCCGCAGTTCGCCGAGCGCCTCGAGGCGCTGGATGAAATCGCGTAAGTCTTTGTATTTCATGAAGAAGGTCCGGGCCGCCCGCATGGCGGGCGACGGTGGGCGGGCGCAGCGGCCGGCTGCGGCCCCGAATCGACCGACGATTTTACCCGGCCCGCCGCGCGGACGCCCGGCCGCGAAAAAAGTCGATCGCGCGCAAACCCCCTACGGCATGGGGCTCCCGATCTGAAGAGTGGTTTTAAATTACTTTTTGTTATGATTTTGGGATTTTATAGTGTTGACGATCTATAAAACCCTGCTAGAATCCGCTCACATTGGTTGCAGGGTAAAAGGCTTCGAGCCGCCAATCACCGATCTTTGACGCAGCGCGTCACCGTCCGCCGAACCCTGCACGGCGTATTCGACGGCCTTAGTCGTAGTCCCAGCCAGCGCTACCAGACGCTGGTTTTTTGCGTGGGTGCCACCGCGTATGCCCGTCTCGCCCAGTGTGCGAAGGCGCCGGCCTTCTTACACCGTGGCCTCGAACGGTACTTATACCGTTTCCCCGATGCTTGCACGTCCCAACCAAGGCGTGCGGCGTCGTGATTCCGCGGCGCGTTTCTGTCTCGCCATCGAGCTGAGCGAGCCGCACGAGTCATGTTCATGGGAGATGATCTGAATGAACGCTTGGTTATCGTGGCGTCCCACTGAGCAGCATGCGCAAATCGTGCGCAACATGCTGCGTCGCGGGACGCGTGTCAGTCACCATCTATTCAGCGTTGTCGGCTGTCTCGCTGTCGCGGTTGCGCTTGCACTGTGGCTGCTGCCAACCGTACGCGGCACGCTTGCCGCGAAGCTGATGCCGGTCGTATCCGCGGCCGTGCAGGCCGGGCCTGCCCGTTTGCTGTCCGGCCATCCGCTGCCGAACTTCGCGCCTGCCGGCGCGCAGCCGCAGCAGGAAGAGAGTCCCGAAACGGACGCGCTTGCGGTCGGCCTCGATGTCGCACCGGAAGCCGCCGCGCAGGGCGATGCGTCCGATCCGGCCCGCAACGGCCCGTCGCCCGTCGCGCTCGCGAAACTGATCCCGACCCAGCGGGTGCCGGCCGATGCGCGCGACGATCGTGCGCTCGCGTCGAACCGCGAACAGGCGCTCGTCGCGACCTATCTGTCGCGCCGTTACCGCATCGCCCAGGAGCCGCTCGGCCAGCTCGTCAAGGCTGCGTTCCAGACCGGCCGTGACGTCGGCCTCGATCCGCTGCTGCTGCTGTCCGTGATGGCGATCGAATCGGGCTTCAACCCGTATGCCGAAAGCGGCGTCGGCGCGAAGGGCCTGATGCAGGTCATGTCGAAGGTCCATTCCGACAAGTTCGAGTATTTCGGCGGCACCGATACCGCACTGCAGCCGCTCGCGAACCTCCAGGTCGGCGCGCTCGTGCTGAAGGACTGCATCGCCCGCGGCGGCTCGCTCGCGAACGGCCTGCGGCTGTACAACGGCTCGACGAACCCCGACGACAACGCATACGGCGCGAAGGTGATGGCCGAGCGCGGCCGGCTGCGCGACGTGTCGCACGGCCGCAGCGTGCCGGTCAATGCACCGCAGGCGCCGGCGAAGCCGATCGTCACGGCCGCTGCCGTGACGGCATCGGCAGGCGGCGCGAAGCGCGTGCGTGCGACGCTCGAAACCGCGACGTCGGCGAAGACGACGGCGTCGAAGGAAACGTCGCCGCAGGATGACGCGAGCGTCGATACCGCGAAGCAGGCGCACGGCGGCCATTCGGAGCTCGGCGCGTAACCTGACGCGTACCGCGCGGTTCCGGCCGGCAGGAAATGAAAAAGGCACCCGATCCGGGTGCCTTTTCCTTTTGTGGCGTGTGGAACGGCCGGTGTGCCGGCCGCGGCGTCAGTGCTGCCCGAACAGCGTTGCAAGCCGATCGACCGCCTCTTCGAGCCGCGTATAGGCGGTCGCATAGGACAGGCGGATATAGTCGCGCGGCGCGTGGACGCCGAAGTCCATGCCGGGCACCAGCACGACGCCCGCGTCGTGCAGCATCGCCTGCGTGAGCGCGGCGCTGTCGCCGGCCGCCGGGTGGGCAACGCCGCCGCAATGCGCATACACGTAGAACGCGCCGTCGGGCATCACCGGAACGGTGAAGCCGAGCCGTTCGAGCGCCGGTGCGATGAAGTCGCGGCGGCGCTTGAATTCGAGCCGGCGCGCTTCGTAGATGTCGAGCGTGGCCGGCTCGAAGCACGCGAGCGCTGCATGCTGCGCGAGTGCGGACGGGCAGATGAACAGGTTCTGCGCAAGCTTTTCGAACGTACCGACCAGCGCGGGCGGCACGACGAGCCAGCCGAGCCGCCAGCCGGTCATGCTGAAATACTTCGAGAAGCTGTTCACGGTGACGACATCGTCGCCGAACGACAGCGCCGATACGGGCGCCGCGTCGTAGCTGAGCCCCTGGTAGATCTCGTCGACGATCGTGAAACCGCCGCGTGCGCGCACGGCTTCGACGATCCGCCTCAGTTCGTCCGGTTCGAGCGACGTGCCGGTCGGGTTCGACGGCGACGCGAGCAGCACGCCGCGCGTGCGGTTGCCCCAGCGCGTGCGGACGTCGTCCTCGGTGAGCTGGAAGCGTGCGTCCGGGCCGCTCGGCACGAGCACCGCGCGGCCTTCGGCCGCCGCGACGAAGTGCCGGTTGCACGGATACGACGGGTCGGGCATCAGCACCTCGTCGTCGCGGCCGACGAGCGCGAGGCACGCGAGCAGCAGCGCGGCCGACGCGCCGGCCGTCACGACGATCCGTTCGGGGCTGATCGTGAGGCCGTACGCGCGCGCGTAGTGCGCGGCGATCGCCTCGCGCAGCGGCGCAATGCCGAGTGCGCTCGTGTACTGCGTGACGCCGCGGCGCAGCGCGGCCGCGGCCGCTTCGACGACAGGCTCCGGCGCGGTGAAATCCGGTTCGCCGATGCCCATGTGGATAACATCGCGCCCCGAGGACTCGAGCCGCTGTGCCTCCTTCATCAGTTCCATCACATAGAAAGGCTGGATCGCGTCGACGCGTGCGGCGAGCGTGACGAGCGAATCGGCGGTGGTATTCATCGGTCGGGCGGGGCGGGGAGAGAATGAAAAACGGGCGCTTGCGCGCCCGTGGACAAACAAACGGTATCAGCCGTTGCGGCGCGCCTGCGTTTCGGCGGGGCGCAGCTTCGCGGCGAGCTTGTCGAGCACGCCGTTCACGTACTTGTAGCCGTCGGAGCCGCCGAACGTCTTCGCGAGTTCGACGGCTTCGTTGATGATCACGCGATACGGCGTTTCGACGTGGTGCGTGAGCTCGAACGTCGCGATCAGCAGCACGGCGCGCTCGACCGGCGACAACTGCTCGATCGGGCGGTCCAGCGACGGCGTCAGCGCTTCGACGAGCGTCGCGTGCTCGCGGATCACGCCGTGCAGGATGGCTTCGAGCAGATCCTTGTCAGCCTTGTCGTAACCGAGTGCGCCGCGCAGCTGCGCGTCGATCTCGCCGGAGGCCGCGTTCGACAGCAGCCACTGATACAGGCCCTGCGTCGCCAGCTCGCGCGATTGTCGGCGGGCGCTCTTCTTCATGCGCGCTCCTCTTCGTCGCCTTCGTCTTCTTCTTCGTCTTCGTCCTCGTCGTCGCCGAGCTGGTCGAGCGCCATCGTCAGGTTGGCCATCTCGACGGCGACGCGCGCGGCGTCACGACCCTTTTCGGTCATGCGAGCGACGGCCTGCTCGTCGTTTTCGGTCGTCAGGACCGCGTTCGCGATCGGCAGGTTGAAGTCGAGGCCGATGCGGGTGATGCCCGCGCCGCTCTCGTTCGACACGAGTTCGAAGTGGTAGGTCTCGCCGCGGATCACCGCGCCGAGCGCGATCAGCGCGTCGAACTGGCCGCTTTCAGCAAGCTTCTGCAGCGCGAGCGGGATTTCCAGCGCGCCGGGCACCGACACGAGCAGCACGTCTTCACCGGTGACGCCGAGGCGCTCCAGTTCTTCGACGCACGCGTCGGCGAGACCGTTGCACACGGGTTCGTTGAAGCGCGATTGCACGATGCCGATACGCAGGCCGTCGCCTTCGAGATTCGGTTGGTATTGTCCGATTTCCATGATCTTGTCCGTGGTGTGGATGAACGGTTATAAGGCGAAAGCGCCGTGGCGGGTTACGCGTTGGACGCCGGGCAGGACTTGGCTTCGCCGCCGGGCATCGGAATGAAGCCCGTGACTTCGAGGCCGTAGCCGGACATGCTGCCCAGCTTGCGCGGATTCGACAGCACCTGCATCTTGCCGACGCCGACATCGCGCAGGATCTGCGCGCCGATGCCGAACGTCTTGAAATCGACCGGCCGGCGCTTCAGCGCAGCGGCCTTTTCTTCCTCGTCGAACGCCTTGAAGACGTCGATCAGGTGTTCCTTCGTGTCGCCGCAGTTGAGCAGCACGATCACGCCGAGGTCGCGTTCCGCGATGTCGCGCATCGCGGCGTCGAGCGTCCACGAGTGCGTCGACACGCCTGTTTCGAGCAGGTCGAGCACCGACAGCGGCTCGTGCACGCGCACCGGCGTATCGACGTCGGGCGACGGCGCGCCGCGCACCAGCGCGATGTGCGGCGAACCGCTCGGCTGGTCGCGGTACAGCACCGCGCGGAACGTGCCGTGCGCGGTCTGCATCGTGCGCTCGGCGATTCGCTCGATGATCGATTCGGTGCGGCTGCGATAGTGGATCAGGTCGGCGATCGTGCCGATCTTCAGACCGTGTTCCTTCGCGAATTCGATCAGGTCGGGCAGGCGCGCCATCGTGCCGTCGTCCTTGATGATCTCGCAGATCACCGCGGCCGGCGTGAGGCCCGCGAGCGCGGTGAAGTCGCAGCCGGCCTCGGTGTGGCCTGCACGCACGAGCACGCCGCCCGGCTGCGCCATGATCGGGAACACGTGGCCCGGCTGCACGATGTGCTCGGGACGCACGTCGTGCGCGACCGCGGTTGCGATCGTATGCGCACGGTCGGCGGCCGAGATGCCGGTCGTCACGCCTTCGGCCGCTTCGATGCTGACCGTGAACGCGGTGCCGTACTGCGTGCCGTTGCGGTAGGTCATCAGCGGCAGGTGCAGCTGCTTGCAGCGTTCCTGCGTCAACGTCAGACAAACCAGGCCGCGGCCGTACCTGGCCATGAAGTTGATCGCTTCCGGCGTGACGAATTCGGCGGCGATCACGAGGTCGCCCTCGTTTTCGCGGTCTTCTTCGTCGACCAGGATCACCATCCGGCCGGCTTTCAGCTCGGCGATGATGTCGAGCGTGGAGGCGAGCGTCATAAGGGGGCGAGAAAGAGGAAAGTGCGTATTTTACGCCAGCCGGACGACGTTTCGGCTGGCGCGGGTTGCGCTCGGCCGGCAAGCGCTCCGGAAGGCGGTGCGACCGGCCTGCGCGGCAGGCCCGGCCGGGCCGCCGCGCGTTGCCTGCACGCGGGTGCGAGCGATTGCGGGCCAGGCCTTGCCCGGCCGCGCGTCAGGCGTGCTCGTTGCGCCCGCCGAGGTAGTCGAGCTTGCCGAGTTCGACCCCGCTGTGGCGCAGGATGTCGTACGCGGTCGTCACGTGGAAGAAGAAATTGGGCAGCACGAAGTTCAGCAGGTACGACTGGCCGGTGAACTCGATCGGGCCGACGCGCATCTTCAGCACGATCTGGCGCGCCTCGCTGCCGTCGATCTGCGCGGCGTCGAAGCTTTTCAGGTAGTCGATCGTCTTCTGGATGCGCGCGTGCAGTTCGTCGAAGGTCTGCTCGACGTCCGGGTAGCTCGGGATCTCGGCGCCGGCGAGCCTCGCCGCGCAGCCCTTGGCCGTGTCGGTCGCGATGTAGACCTGGCGGACGAGCGGCAGCATGTCCGGGTAGAGGCGCGCGCCGACGAACACCGACGGGTCGATCTGCTTCTCGGCAGCGTGCGCCTGCGCCTTGCCGAGGATGTGCTGCAGGTTGGTCAGGCCGCGGATCAGGACGGGCAGCGAAGCCTGGTACATCGAGATGGACATGGGAACGACTCCTGTGGGAAGAGGGCGACCGGTACGCGGCGCGTCGTGCGTTGCGGCGTTGAAACCGCTGTCGACGCATCTTAGCGCGACGGCATGACCCGTGCGCGTCGTTGGCCGTTCGGCCGGCTCTCGTTAGAGCGACCGGCCGGCGAGCGCGATGCAGCCGCCCTGATTGCGCGGGAATACCGAACCTCGCCGGCATCGCGCGTCGATCCGTAAAAGGTCGTATCATGAAACACGAAACACGAAATATGAAGCGACGGAGACTGACATGATCGAACTCGACGGCGCCGCGTCGGCCGTACTTGCCCGGCTGGAATCCTTCGGCCAGGAAAACGATGCGCAGATGGCCGACCGCAGCCGCAAGATGCTGAACCTCGAACCGCCCACGGCCGAACTGCTGTACCTCCTCGTCACCGGCGCGCGGCGCCGGCGCGTGCTCGAGATCGGCACGTCCAACGGCTACAGCGCGATCTGGCTCGCCCATGCGCTGCGCGAAACGGACGGGCAGCCGCTCGTCACCGTCGAGTTTTCGCCCGACAAGGCCGAGCAGGCGAGGGCCAACCTGCGTGCGGCGGCGCTGCAGGACTGGGCACAGGTGATCGAAGGCGATGCGACGCAGGTCTGCGCGGCCGTGACCGGCCCGTTCGACTGCGTGTTCTTCGATGCCGACCGCGTGAGCGCGCCGCAGCAGCTCGCGCACCTGTTGCCGAAGCTGACGCCCGACGCGCTGCTCGTCGCGGACAATGCGCTGTCCCATCCGGACGAGATCGCCGGCTATCTCGCCGCGGTCGACGCGCTACGGCAGTTCGACACGACGATCGTGCCGGTCGGCAAGGGGCTCCACATCGCACGTCGCCGGAGGCCGGCATGACGCGCGCGACGCTCGAGCGCACGACACTGGGGCGCGACGCATACGGGGCGATCAGGGAGATGCTGGTCGACGAGGCGCGCTTCGCGGCGGGCGAGAAGATCAGCATCGAAGCGCTGTCGCGCGATCTCGGCATCAGCCGCTCGCCCGTGTGGGCGGCGGTGTCGCGCCTCGAAGCCGAGGGGCTGCTGCAGGTCGTGCCGCGCCAGGGCGTCTTCGTGATCGCATTCGACCGCGCGCGGATCGCGGCCATCTTCGAGGCGCGGGAGGCGCTCGAGGGCATGGCCGCGCGCCTGGCTGCGCTGCGCATGACGCCCGACGATCATGCGGCGCTGGACGAAGCGTTGACGCGGCAGGCGCGTGCGGTCGCCACGCGCGACGGCGACGCATACCGCATCGCCAACCTCGACTTTCACCACGGACTGCTCGCGACGGCGCGCAACGCGACGATCGAGACGTCGCTCATGGCGTTGTATGCGCAGGTGCAGACGATGTGTGCGGGCGGCGCGAGTCCGATGGACGACTGGGATCGATTGGGCGGGAATGTCGCCGAACACCGGCAGGTGTTCGACATGATCGCGAAGCGCGATGCGGATGCCGCGGAGCGTGCGGCGCGCGAGCATGTCCGGCAGTTGCTCGACACGATTCTGGCGCGGGCAGGCGGAGAGGGTGCGGATGCCTGATCGCCTGCGGAACGCGGGCGGGCGACGGCAACGAGGATAAAGGAAAGCGGCGGCGGTCCGGGCTCGGGCCGTTGGCCGCCGCGTCGGGGATCGCGAGCGCGATCAGTCCTGATGCACGCCCTGCGATGTCGACAGCATCCGCTCCACATACCGCGCGATCATGTCGACTTCCAGATTGACCTTGTCGCCGGCCTTCAGGTGACGCAGCGTCGTGACCTCGACCGTATGCGGAATCAGGTTGATCGAGAATTCGCATCCGTCCGCGCGATCGTCGACCGTGTTGACGGTCAGGCTTACGCCGTTGACCGTGATCGACCCCTTGTACGCGAGATAGCGGCCGAGCTCGCGCGGCGCGACGATCCGCAGCTCATGCGACTCGCCGACCGGCGCGAAGCGCGACACGGTGCCGAGGCCGTCGACGTGGCCCGACACGATGTGCCCGCCGAGGCGGTCGTGCGCGCGCAGTGCCTTCTCGAGGTTCACTTCGCCGGGCTGGGCGAGGCCGACCGTGCGGTTCAGGCTTTCGCGCGACACGTCGACATCGAACGCGGCGTCGGTCTTTTCGATCACCGTCATGCACGCGCCCTGGATCGCGATGCTGTCGCCCAGCGCGACATCGGCGAGGTCGAGCCCGCCGGCCAGTACGGTCAGGCGCACACCGGCATCGGCCGACGTGCCGAGCGGATCGATCGATTCGATGCGGCCGACGGCCGCGACAATTCCCGTAAACATCGTGACGATCCCGTTCAGTGAGTGGCGTCGGGCTGCGTGAAGCGCGCCAGGATCCGCAGATCGTCGCCAATCCGCTCGACACCGTGGAACGACAGCCGCGTGCGGGCATCGAGATTCGCCGGCGCGGCGAGGTCGAACATGCCGGCCGCGTCGGCGCCCAGCAGGCTCGGCGCGAGATAGACGAGCAATTCGTCGACGCATTGCTCGCGCAGCAGCGAGCCGTTCAGCTTGTGGCCGGCCTCGACGTGCAACTCGTTGACGCCGCGCGCGCCGAGCGCCGCCAGCATCGCGGGCAGGTCGACCTTGCCGTGCGCATTCGCGAGCGGCACGATTTCCGCGCCGCGCGCCTTCAGCACGTTCGCGCGCATTTCGCCGCTCGCGTCGAGCCGGCCGCAGAAGATCAGCAGCGGCGGGCCTTCGAGCAGCCGCGCGTCGAGCGGCAGGTCGAGGCGGCTGTCGACCAGGATGCGCTGCGGCTGGCGCGGCGTGTCGATGCCGCGCACGGTCAGCAGCGGGTTGTCCTCGCGCACGGTGCCGATGCCGGTGAGGATCGCGCAGGCGCGCGCACGCCACGCGTGCCCGTCGAGGCGCGCGGCCTCGCCGGTGATCCACTGGCTTTCGCCGGACGGCAGCGCGGTGCGGCCGTCGAGCGACGCGGCGGTCTTCATCCGCACCCACGGGCGGCCGCGCGTCATCCGCGACACGAAGCCGATGTTCAGTTCGCCGGCTTCGTGCGCGAGCAGCCCGCAGCGCACGTCGATGCCCGCGTCGCGCAGCATGCCGAGGCCGCGCCCCGACACCTGCGGATTCGGGTCTTCCATCGCCGCGACGACCTTCGCGACGCGCGCTTCGCTCAGCGCGTTCGCGCACGGCGGCGTGCGGCCGAAATGGCTGCACGGCTCGAGCGTCACGTAGACGGTCGAGCCCGCGACGTCGTGGCCGCGCGAGCGCGCGTCCTTCAGCGCCTGCACTTCCGCGTGGTCCTGGCCGGCCGGCTGCGTGAAGCCTTCGCCGATCACGTCGCCGTCCTTGACGATCACGCAGCCGACGCGCGGATTCGGCGCCGTCGTATACATGCCGCGCGCGGCGAGCGCGAGCGCGCGCTCCATATGGGCGAAATCGGTATCCGAGAACATGCGCGCGGCCCCGGGTCAGGCGGCGAGTGCCGCGAACGCGCGGCGCGCGGCCGCGAGCGTCGCGTCGATCACCGCGTCGTCGTGCGTGCTCGACACGAAACCTGCCTCGTACGCGGACGGCGCGAAGTACACGCCCTCGTCGAGCATCAGGTGGAAGAAGCGGTTGAAGCGCTCGGTGTCGCTCTTCGTGACTTCCGCGAAGCTGGTCGGCACGCGCTCCGCGAAGTAGAGGCCGAACATCGCGCCGATCGAGTCGGCCGCGAACGGCACGCCGGCCGCGCGCGCTTCGGCCGCGAGGCCGTCGGCGAGACGCTTCGTCTGCGCGGTGAGCGCATCGTAGAAGCCGGGCGCCTGGATCAGTTGGAGTGTCTTCAGGCCCGCGGCGACCGCGATCGGGTTGCCCGACAGCGTGCCGGCCTGGTAGACGCCGCCGAGCGGCGCGAGGTGGGCCATGATGTCGCGGCGGCCGCCGAACGCGGCGGCCGGCATCCCGCCGCCGATCACCTTGCCGAGGCAGGTGAGGTCGGCCGTGATCCCGTAGTACGCCTGTGCGCCGCCGAGCGCGACGCGGAACCCGCACATCACCTCGTCGAAGATCAGCACGGCGCCGTGCTTCGTGCACAGCGCGCGCAGCGCGTTCAGGAATTCGGGCGTGCCGCGCACGAGGTTCATGTTGCCCGCGACGGGCTCGACGATCACCGCGGCGATCTCGTCGCCGAACGCGCCGAACGCTTCCTCGAGCGCGGCGACGTTGTTGTATTCGAGGACGGTCGTGTGCTTCGCGATGTCGGCGGGCACGCCGGCCGACGTCGGGTTGCCGAACGTCAGCAGGCCGGAGCCGGCCTTCACGAGCAGGCTGTCCGCGTGGCCGTGGTAGCAGCCCTCGAACTTGACGATGCGGCTGCGGCCCGTGAAGCCGCGCGCGAGGCGCAGCGCGCTCATCGTGGCCTCGGTGCCGCTCGACACCATCCGCACCTGCTCGATCGACGGTACGAGCTTGCAGATTTCCTCGGCGATCTCGATCTCGGCCTCGGTCGGCGCGCCGAACGAGAAGCCGTCGGCGAGTACGTTCTGCACGGCCGACAGCACTTCCGGATGGACGTGGCCGACGATCATCGGGCCCCACGAGCCGATGTAGTCGATGTACTGCTTGCCGTCGGCATCCCAGAAATACGGGCCTTGTGCGCGCGCGACGAAACGCGGCGTGCCGCCGACCGAACGGAATGCGCGCACCGGCGAGTTGACGCCGCCGGGAATGGTCTTCTGGGCGCGTTCGAAGAGGATCTGATTGTTGGACATGGGCGAAACCTGCGAGAGAAGGGCGCGGGGGCCTGTGCACGGGCCGCGGCGCCTGGGCGGAACGATCGTCTGATTGTACCGGAGACGCGCGCGGGCGGGCCGGCAGGCCGGTCTGCGGCCTTTCGGCGCGTCGGGAGATGCGCGGGGGCCGGAAACGACGGGCCGATTCGATCTGGCCGTCGATCCGGCCATCGGTCCGGCTATCGCGGCGGCTTGCGCTTGCCGGTCAGCTCCGCCCAGCGCTTCTCGAGCGGGCCTTCGACCATCGGCTTGATCGACGTGCCGGAGCTCTGCGCATCCCAGGTCTGCACCGAATACGGGTGGACGCGCAGTGCGTCGCGCGCGATCACGACGTCCTGGTGCGCGTCGACCAGCCAGTCGTACACGAAGTCGATGCACAGCCGGTAACCGCGCTTCGTCGACGGATCGGGCACCTCGTACGGCGCGCGCGTCACGTAGCCGGAGCCGAACACCCCCTTGGGCTCCTTCGCGACGCGGTGCAGGAACACGCGGTCGCCCGGCAGGATGCCGCGCGCGAAGCCGCAGCCCCACACGTCATGCACGGCCTCGCCGGCCTTCACGCGCGCGGCGACGTCGGGCAGCTCGGGCCATGGCCATTTCTTGGGGCTCCAGATCAGCAGGAAAGCGGTCATCGGTTCGGTCGTGCGTCGAATTGGTCAGACAAGAGAAGCAGGCAGCTGCAAGCTTAATCGAATCCGCCAGCGATCCCACGATCCCACGATCCCGCGCAACGGGCGCCGCGCCGGTGTTTCCCGGTCTGCCGCCGCATGCGGCCCGCAGCACGTAAAAAAGTTGCGCGTACAATCATGGGCCTGAACGCGCCGTCCGCGGCGCGGCCTCCCGTCTTCACCGCCACGCGCGCCCCGATGCGCGCGGGCTCCATTCCGGATACCCATGTCTCACGTCGTCCGGCGCCGGCCCGATGCCCGGCTGATCCTGTTGCTCGGCGCGCTTGCCGCCTGCGGGCCGATCGCCACCGACATGTACCTGCCGAGCCTGCCGTCGATCGCCGACGGCTTCTCCGTTAGCCCCGGCGCCGCGCAGCGCACGCTGACGAGCTTCATGGCCGGCTTCTCGGTCGGCATGCTGCTGTACGGCCCGCTGTCCGACACGTGGGGCCGCCGCCCCGTGCTGCTTGGCGGCATCGCGCTGTTCACGCTCGCGAGCATCGGCTGCTTCGTGTCGGGCTCGATCGACATGCTGATCGTCGTGCGCTTCCTGCAGGCGCTCGGCGCCGGCGCCGCGTCGGTGCTGGCCCGTGCGATTGCGCGCGACGCGCACGAGCCGAGCGACGCGGCGAAGGTGCTGTCGATGGTCGCGATCGTCACCGCGGTCGGGCCGCTGCTCGCGCCGCTGATCGGCGGCCAGATCCTGCGCTTCTCGGGCTGGCGCGGCGTGTTCGTCGTGCTGGCCGTGTTCGGCGCGGTGTGCGCGGCGACCGCGTACCTGCGCGTGCCCGAAACCTGGCCGAAGGAACGGCGCAAGAGCACGGCCGTGCTCGCGTCGTTCGCGTCGTACGGGCGCATCCTGTCCGACCCCGTCGCATGGGGGCACATGCTGTGCGGCGGGATGGCATTCGCGTCGATGTTCTCGTACATCACCGCGACGCCGTTCGTGTACATCGAGTATTTCCACGTGTCGCCGCAGCACTACGGGCTGCTGTTCGGCCTGAACGTCGTCGGGATCATGATCGGCAACTTCGCGAACACGCGGCTCGTCGGCCGCGTCGGCTCGCTGCGCATCATCGCGGCCGCGTCGCTCGTAAGCTGCATCGCGTCGCTCGCGGTCGCGCTCGTCGCGCTGACCGGGTGGGGCGGGCTGTGGTCGATCGTCGTGTGCCTGTTCTTCGTCGTCGGCGTGGTCGGGATCCTGTCCGCGAACTGCACGACCGACCTCATGCACCGCTATCCGCACAACGCGGGCGCGTCGGCGGCCGTGTTCGGCGCGATGCAGCTCGCGCTCGGCGCGCTCGCGAGCGTCGCGATCGGCGCACTCGCGGACGGCACGCCGTTCGCGATGGGCGTGACGATCGGCGTCACGGGCGTGCTGTGCTTCGTCGGGCGCTATCTGGTGCTGCGCTGGCACGGACGGGCCGTGCCAGCCGGGGCTTGAGCAGCGCGGCGGAACTGGCGGAGGAGGGGGCGACGGCTTCAAACTTCCCCCCTCTGCATCGCTTTGAACGTTCTGACGAGCGATTGTCGAGTCGATAGCTGCGCTTCGGGTTGATCACGAACCGTTTGACCTGGGCATCGAGTTCCTGGCTGTGATACAGATCCAGGCATTTCAAAAAAATGAAATTTCACGCCTTTGATTTCGGACTCGACGACCGGATTGCGATAGTCGCGAGCAAGAAAACGATTGACCAGCGATTTGCCCGCGTCGGGGTTCCGTTCGAGATCGAAGTCGGACCTATCCGTCATTTCGTGGGCGGGGCATATCATGAGGTATAAAAGTCATGGATATGCCGATGAAGAAGAAGAGGCAAACCGTAGCGCGTCAGGCAGCGGCCCGCGGGCCGCTGCCTGAGTTGCCCAAGGAACTGCTGGACCAGTTGGTCAAGGGGCCGATGACGCCGACCGAGGTTCAGGATCTGATGCTG
>NZ_WHNU01000060.1:0-51078 GCF_009362305.1 Burkholderia sp. BE17 | reverse complement strand
GCCTATTCACAGGCCACGCTCAACGCTGTTGCCAAGCGGCTCAATGAGCGTCCTCGAAAGACGCTAGACTTCGATACACCGGCTGAGCGCTTTCATCAATTCGTTGCATCGACGGGTTGAATCCGCAGTCCCTAAGCGGGCGCACAGGGGGTGTCAGGATTTCCGTGTTTTGGTACGCCTACAAGGTAGACCGGCGTACTCGACGAGCCGAGATCAAGGCGCCGCCAGATGTCGAGCCGCCAGTCCAGAAGAGCTACCACAAAGACTCCTACAAGGGGCGCTGCAAGAGCGGATCGAGCGTGTGTATCTCACCACCGTATGTCTGCTCGATGTCGCCGATCTGATCCTCGTAGGAACCGATGTGTTCCGAGAGCTTCGCGGAGGCGACCACGCTAGCGTCCTCGTGGTGCGATCGTCCCATGGCATGCACTGCATCCGAGAAGCTACGTGTGGCCCACTCGAAGGTGTGAGCGCGAAGTTCGCCGCCTTCCTTCTGGAGTGCTGCTGCGGTCACTGCCCACGCCACGGCATTGGCCGTCCGGGCCGCGAGACGGTGCTGATGCTGCTGGGAAAGTGACGGGAATGATGCAGACGCTTCCTCAAGAACCGACCAGAGGGGTGCAAGAAAATCTGCGGCCGGAAAGTCCTTAGTTAAGAGGGTGTGCAGCTTTCCTGGGTTCTTCAGCACTGAACGTCCGAGGTAGCCGGAGATTCCATCCGTGGAACCCTCGAAGACCCTCAGAACTCGGTAATCCCTGAAGTTCTGCGTGACGGGGTTCGAGTCAAGGAATCCGCGCCACCCCATAAGTTGCACGCAAGTGTCGATAACGCTCCACGACAGTTCGCCGCTGATGATCTTGCATACCGTGTAGTACGTGGGATCGACGACGCTCCCGTCGTCGAGGCCGTCATAGATCAAGCGAGTGACCGCGTCAACCGCTTCGACGGAAGCGACGCAATCACTCAGGATCTGCTCAATCCGGCCATTGCTCAACAGCGGGCCGGTCGCCACGGTACGACGCGAGACGTAACGTGTGGCCAGCTGGAGACACCGTTTCATCGTCCCGACGATTCCGGCAGCGAGCATCCAGCGGCCGGCCTGGAAAGCGTGCGTCGCAACAGCCGCGCCATTGCCGACCCCGCCGAGGACAGCATCGGCGTCGAGCCGCATGTCGCGCATCTCGATGTGATTTTGCGGCACGGCCCTCATTCCCACCGTGAGGGCTTCGGAGACAGGTACCCACCCCGGAGTGCCGGTCGGCACCAGAAAGGTGGTCAGGCTGTCGTCAAGGCGCACCGTGAGGTTGATGTACTTAGCCCAGCCGCCCAGCGAAATCATCGACTTGGTGCCGTTGATGACGTAATCGGAACCATCGCGCACTGCGCGCGACATCATCGCCTGGAAGTTTGTGCCGACTTCTGGCTCCGTCGCCGCCACGCCAGCAAGCGCCCCCGTGGAGGCTAGGACAGGAAGCACCTTGTCCTTGGTGTCTTGGTCCGCGAAAGCGAGGATCGGGTCGACCCCCACTGCGTTGTGCACGGTCGTTAGCAGCGACACATTGCCGTCGATTGCTCCGAGCTGCTCGAGGACGCGGGCGGTGTCGCGTGCGGACAGGCCCTGGCCGCCGTGCTCTGCGCCGACCCTCAGGCCGAGCAGTCCTCCGGAAGCCAGGTCGGCTGGCAGTGAGGCCGGCGGCCGTCGGTGTTCGTCGATGAGGCGCGAGCTGAGTCGTTCGCCCGCGTACCAGCGTAAGAACTGGATGATGCTGTCTGCGCTCATGGCACTCCCGTCAGTTAGTCGACAAAATTGATGGAGAAGATCGTGCATCCTTCGACGCTCGCCGGGATGTGCGAAGAGCCCTTCTTGCCATACAGAATCGAACCTGCGGGATAGCTTCCGGCATTATCGGTCAGAGTGCCATCGAGCACATGGACGATTTCCAGACCGAGGTCGTGAGTGTCCTCCATAGGGAGGACGGCGCCCGGGGCGAATCGAATCAGGCGAACCATCACGCCCTCGTCGGTGTGGTGCAGCATCTTGATGAAGATGCCGGGGGCAGCCTCGACCTCTGCGATATCGTCAATGTGGGCTCGTTCGAACATCTCAGGAGTGACCATGTTTCCTCATCTCAAGCGAGAGGATAACTTTGCAGTTATCCGGTTGAAGACACTTAGGACTACAATCCTTTGCAGGATTGCGGTCCTAACTCCAAATTCCGGGAAAGGCATGTAGGTGGATTTCGCCGATCCCAGTCAAACGCGATTTCAGAGTATCCACGCAGAAATTATTTGAAAATCTAGACTTCTAGAGGAAATCTTCGACGCGGCGATGGTGAGATTGTCATCGAGATCGATTTCCACATGATCCTTCGTGGTAGTTGCGAGCCCCGGGGTATAGGCGGTTCGAACGCTATTTTTGGCAGTCTGTCGATTGCCGATGGTCGTGCAAGTGCCGGTTGGGCCAGTTTCGGCACAGACCAGCGTGCGCGCCGGAAATTTCGGCACAACGCGGCCGCGCTACCTTGCAATCCACGGCCGTTTCGGAGACGATGGAAACACACCTGATGTGGCATGACGCAATACGCGAAGTCTTGAGGGCCGCGTTACCGCGCGGACGATCGCGGACGTGGTGAATCGGCTTGGTCGCTATGCGCGTCTAGATGGCGAGCCGGTAGATGCCAGCAAGATCACCGCTTGCACCCTCAACTATCCGTATCCGTTTGCAGTCGCCGGCGGCGCTCATTGCGCCGTACTGATTGGCGATCCAGCGCGGTGTGCCCGAAGGCGGGGTCGGTCACCGAGGGACTATCGCGCGCTGGGTCAATATTTTCGCGAGCTCAACGTCGACGTAGTGACGCTGCTTCACGGACATTGAAGAGATTTCGGACGCGCCGTTGCCACCCGTCGCACGCAGTAGTGAGAGGGACACGCGTTTGGGGTAGAGGTCTTACGTAATGCAATGTCTGTATGTTCGAGGTACACGTTTTTGTTGCATTCCGCTGTGAAGACTCACTATACTGAAGCCCTATTCGCAGTATTTTGCGATGCCGATCATGATCCGCAGCATAGCGGAACAGGGAATCCATCTCGAGATCGCCATGTGTCGTCACGCGGCACGGTCCGGTGCTCCTGCCGTTTGAAAGAGACGATGTGACCATATTCGTGTGGTCGAGGTCTCCCTTCGCATACGCGTGATTCGTGCGACTCGCTACCGCCTGTCCATTCGATTCCGAAACGCTTTTTGCCAGGAATTTTCATATTTATTTCGTATTCCTGTTGAGTCGGATAGTAACCGGCTCGCTCGCAAAGCAATTGGTCCGAGACATCAGGTTCGCAACGTTCCCGTCCAATTTGTCAGACCCCTTGATAAGTCAAAGTCGGGGCAATAGATGGTGATCGTCCGTGTGAGCCGAACGACCCAGAACACGTGCTGAACGCACCGATTATCGATTGCGGGCGCTCTTAGGGCCATGTCCCAGCATCGGCGATCGAGAGTCTCGATGAATCTGCGCTGCTACTAAAGGCTTGCGTCGATGTCTGACACCGGGCCACTTTTGATGTAGCGGGATACGCAAATAGCATGGGTGGCAGAAACGCGCTCGGGGCCAATGCGTAGCGGGAAGACGCAGTGCGTGCTCGTCTTTTGGCAGACGAAACTCTGTCGTGTTGTTTGCAACGCAGGGATGCGGTGCGGAAAAGATCGTTTCGAGCGATTTAACGACCATTGGACGATTTGAGAACCGTCGAATCAAATATTCGGCTCAACCATAAAGAGCGTCAGGTCGCAGGAGCTTTTGCGGAAATCCTGTAATGAGGAAATTAATCATGAAGTTGCATATTAGGCGACCTCCTACTGCGGGCGTGGAGACCGGGGCGGTCGATACAGCGTATGCGGCGATGGAAGTGTCGGAGCAGGCGGACGCTTTCTCGAGTGCCGCGAATACTGCTCAGCCACTCGGGAGGGCGAGTGCCGTATTGCCGCAAGGCAGCTCGCGGGTCGTTCAGACTGCGGAGATCGCTGAAGTTGAGGCGATGATGACGCGCGATGCCCTGACCACCCTTCGAACATTGCAGACGTTTTCTTACGTCGTGTCGCTACTGTTGTACCGTACTGAGCTGTCGTACTACATCACGCTTAGCCAGGACGGACGTATCTGGCGCGCGTTGAATGCGATGGAATTTGAATCAGCGGAGGTAGCCTTTCGACATTTCGAGGAGCAGGCGGTCCGGCTTGCTGACATTGAGTTGCGACGCGCGCAGTTAGAAGCACAGAACAAACAACTGGTCGCGATGATCGAGGAGTCTGAAGCGCAGGCGGAGCGGCTTCGCACCGATCTCGACAATCATCTCGAACAGACGCAGCTTGTGAGTAACCGCCAACAGCAAGTTAGGAAGGAGGTAGCTCAACTCGAAGCACAACGACTCGCGTCACAGGCGCAGTTAAACAAGGCGGTTCGTCTCATTCAACAGCTCCGCGCATCTAGCAATGAGCGCATTCCGAATTTGACCGTTCGTCGGATAGATATCTAAAAGTTACGAAGAAGAAAAGTGAAATTTTGAAATTATTTGGCGATGCCTAGTCTCACAAATGACGCTCATGGTCGTGTTGGCGTTGGTTGCTATTCTACCCATCGTTCGGCAATTGCACTCGGATGTAACGGGTTAACGGAGGACAGATGTCGAGTGAGTCGTTGCATATGCTCCGGGCGCAAATATCTGCTCTGGAGACGAGGATTGCGGTACGACGCGCGGCAATCCGGAATGATGTCGTCGAGCAGATCGTCAAGCTCATGCGGGAATATGAAATCACAGCGCGAGAGGTCGAAGTACGGTTGAGCGTTGGGCAACGCAGGCGTATTCCACCACGATATTGGGATCCGGCTACGGGAGCGACGTGGTCGGGTCGCGGGAAGCGACCGCGTTGGATGCAAGGGCGCGATCCGGAGGATTTTCGGATTGAATCGGATAGCGATTCAACCGGCGGGGATGTCGATACGAAAGTGGGATGAGTTGCAGCTGATCGCGCGGGTAGCTGACGGTGGTGTCGTTCCGATGAAATGAGACACCGTCATCGAATCAATGACAATGAGAAGGGGGGATCAATGCCGTCGTGTTCGATCAGTCGTGCGGTCGTTCGTTGCGCGGTAGTGGATGGGAATTCGGTTCGTCGGCGGGAGTTGGCCAATGTACTGGCCAAGTTCGGCTATTTGACCGCCGAGCTTGATACGCGGGATGCGCTGGTGGAGTATATGCGCGAGGCAGTCGTTGATCTTGTTCTGGTGATGGAACCGACGGTTGATGAGCCGATCGGTCCGTGGGTCGAGCAACTCAGAAACGATCCGGCCTTTTCGGGAACACCGTTGATCATCGTGGGAAGAGAGATTGAGAGTGAGATGGTCGCTGCTCTGATGGCAGGAGCAGATGTGTATCTCAACTGGCCGGTCTCGTACGACCTGATCATTGCCCGCCTCGAGGCTCTGTTACGTCGGGTCCACGGATTTTATCTCGGTTCAAGAAAGCAGTCCCATGATTCGGGTATTTTTTTTCTTGGTAGTGATCGAGTCTGTCTCGGCCCAGAGCCGGTTCTTTTGACGAGAATGGAGTATCGTGCCGCCCATTTGCTGTTTTCTCAGTATTTGCGTGTCGTCACATTTGACGATCTTTGGCGCGTGATGTGGGAGGGTGTTTCGATACAAGAGCCTCGACCGCACAACATACGCGTTCACATTTCACGCCTGCGCATCAAGCTCAAGTTGAATGGCGAGAACGGTCACCGTCTCATGTCGGTGCGCGGCGAAGGATATAGGCTGGTATCTGCTGGTCAGTGGAAAAGTGATAGAGGGAGGTATCCGGAATTCCGTGTGTGAGGCGGGTTGAGATTCAGACTCCAATGTTGAATCGTTCCGGGTAAAGCAGCGCGAACTGGGTCATGGCACTCTTCCAATCGTGCCGGGAACCGGTCCACTTGGCCACAACGTTGCGCAGCGCCAGCCAGATCAGTTTGAGTGCGGCCTCGTCCTACGGGAAGTGGCCACGCGCCTTGATGATCTTTCGAAGCTGCATGTGCAGCGACTCGATCGCGTTGGTCGTATATACAATTTTCCGGATGTCGGGCGCGAAGGCATAGAACGGAATTACTTGATCCCAGGCCCGGCGCCAGAGTGCGGCGATCGGGGTATTTCGTACCCCACCGTACTGATGAAGTCCGGCGATATCTCGATGCCGTACATCTCCGGCAAAAAAACTTTGAATCTCCCGCGCTCATACCGCGTGTATACATCTCGATCATCTTGTCGTCGAAGCCTGCGAAGCGCCGCTCGCCCTTGGCGATCTGCACCGGATCAAAAGTGCCTTCGAGGTTGCGCGGAATCTCGACGTCAAGGAGGTCATCGTCGGTTGCGATGCACCTGCGGCGGTGCTGTTGCGATGGTTCGCGCGGCCTGCCGGCTTTGCGTCCCCCTGCTTGTAGCTCGGATGGTGGTTCGGTTCGCCGCCCAGCGCGGGCTCGAGGATTGCTTCCTTGACGGCTCAAACGTTGCGTCGACGCGCTCGGCAAATCATGGCGTATGACCTGTCTCGTCCACCACGTGCAACAAAACGTTAACCTCTGGACGCACGCGTTTTGTTAGTCTAGATTCAGTGCACTGATTGTCAACCATGCGGTTTCCAGGGTCGAAACAATATCAAATTTCCGCGCAAATGTACGGACTGCAAACCAATCTGCGGCCCGCCTTCTGCCTTCTAGGAGCAGATTCAGGCAATGGGCCGTGCATGACGACCTCCGGCTTTCAGAAGTCACACTCGTGAGCTTCAAACTATATGAGATCGTTTCTTGCCCGTCCTCTTCAATGCCGTGGAACACCGAATCCGGGTCGCTCTCTTCTGGCGCCGCGCGACGTCAGCTCAACTTCTGCGAGTTGTATGAGAGGAAGACCAGTCAGGACGATGTGGCCCATGCGCATTGCCGGGCCGTCGTATCTGTTTTGAAAGGGCGACCGTAAGTATTAGAGTTCAGATAGAAATTTACTGAGAGGAAGTGCCGGAGAATCCTTACGTCGGTTACGTGTGCGCGGAGCTTCGTAAGACCTTGGCGCGACGCGAGCCAGGTCAGGAAGGGATTTTCCAATTCACCTATCCAACCATGTCATTCAATCGGCTAAAGATCGGGTATGCTCGGGTTTCCACCGAGGAGCAGCACTTGGACCTACAACTGACAGCATTGAAGGAGCGTGGATGCAGTACGGTGTTCTTCGACAAAGGGGTGTCCGGAGCCAGGTTTGATCGGCCCGGCCTGAATCAGGCATTCGAAGCGGTTGAGGGGGGCGGAACTCTCATGGTGTGGAGGCTCGACAGATTGGGGCGTTCACTGCCGCATTTGGCAGGCATCGTGGTGGAGCTTGAAAAGAAAAATGTCCGCTTGGTTTCTCTGAGCGAGCACATTGACACGGGCTCGACCACGGGCCGTTTTACGTTTCATATGCTTGCCGCGCTTGCCGAATTCGAACGCGGACTGATCAGTGAACGGACTCGAGCCGGGATGGCAGCGGCGCGCCAGCGCGGTAGCAACATTGGGCGCCCGGCTGGTATGAGCTCTAGGCAACGGGATGAGGCGCGTGCACTTCTCGAGATGTATCCGCCCGAGGAGGTCGCGAAGACGTTCAATGTCCATACCCGGACATTAAAACGGCATTTAAAAATTCCTGGATAGTTGTTGAAATACATAAAAGTCGGTAATTTCGCACATGGATTGCAAAGATTTAATACTATTGCCTTGGTTCATCCGATATGACGCAGATGCAGTTTCGAGCAATTATCGACGCGTGGCGCTTTAAAAGCGTCTGCAATTTCGGATGTCCGTGCCTCGAAAAAGCGTAGAGATTCTCCGGCCTTAGGGCGAGGGACGTGAACTGCTCTCGAAATCATGGACACGGAAGAGAGCGAGTGTTTCGGAGGCAATTTTCCCAATAGGAACGGGAGGTTGGCGATGAAGCATGAGCAATACTCGGTAGAGCGGGGCGTGGCCGCGCTCAAGCAAACTGACTTGGCCATGCCGGTGGCGAATCTAGTTCCGTGGCTTGGAATATTCGAGCCGATGTATAGCCGATCGAAGAAGCAGTATGCGGGCTTGGAATCGTACCGGCGCCGCAACTGAAGCAACTGCGGGATGGGAACGAGGGCGCAAGAAGCCGGCCATCGCGCGAGTCGTCGAGCCTGTTGGCGCGCGGCCGACCAATTTCACATTCGACGTCGGCGGGTTGGATCTTGCGTTCGCACCGGGCACCGGTATGCTCGTTCCGGCCAGCCTGTCGAGCGACCAAGCACAGCCGAACTCCGAGGGTACACGTCGCTCGATCAAGGCGTCGCGGACGTGATCGAGGTGGTATTCGCCTACGACTATCCAGACATCACCGCGCTCGCGGCCGCGGACGTGGCGAGCGAGCTAGTCCGCCTGTTCAGGCGGAGCGCGAACGCTACATGGGTTGAAGACGTCGACGATACGCGGCACGAATGAAAAACGCTCGAGGAAGCCTGTTTTTCAAGCATTGCTACGACCGAAAAAGAATGTCGGACGAGATCCCGTACTGTTCGCGCGTCATACGATGTTTGTACGGGCTCCGCGCAGCTGTTTCTTATTGCATTCCGCTACGAAGGCTCTCTATACTGAAGCTGTCTTCGCGATATGTTGCGACGACGATCATGATCCGCAGCATAGCGGAGCAGGGAATCCACTTCGAAATCGTCATGTGCCATCCCGCGGCACGATTCGGCGTTCCTCCCATTTGAAACGATAACTGTGCCCTCCTTTGCCGGGCGCGGCTTTCGTTCGCCATGTGCTCGGTTTGGCCGCGTGGTCACCGCCTGCCGCCCGCGCATTGATCCAGAAACGCTGCGCTCCGAGAGATCGTGAATTATTTCGTAATGCATAGTAAATGGCGATATCGAAAAAGAAAAAGGAAAGCTTCTCAACCGCAAGGAGAATCCGCGTATGGCGTATCCCGACGTGCTTCGGATGTTGCACAAGCTGATTGCAGCGCCGCTCATCGAACAGACGCCGCCCCTTCTCGGCGAAGCGGGAAGAGACGTCAGAGAGGCCGTGAACGCGCTGCTGCCGAATCTGCTCGCGGCTATCGTCCACCGGGGACTGTCTTGCCCTTCGGAAGCCACTGTATTGATGGATGTGCTCGACTCGCCTCGTCTCGATCCGACGCTGCCGCAAGCGAATCCGGCCAATTTCTTTTCCGGCGATAGAGTAACCGAATTGCACATGGCGGCAGGAACCGTGCTGCTCACCGAACTATTCGGGGATCGCATCCACGACATGGAGCGTGCCGCGGCAGATCTGGCGAACCTCAAACTAGGAAGCGGCAGGGTACTGCTCGCGATGGTTGCCCCGTTCGCTTTCGCCGTTCTCCGACATGCGTGGGTGACCAGTGAAGGGAGCACCGACCGTGGGTCCCTTGTCCGCCTTCTGCACGCTCAGCGGCACACTATTCATCCGGCCCTGCAGGAGCGCTTTTTGTCGGCGCTCGGCGTGCCATCCGCGGCAACCTGGCTCGAACTGACCGGTGATTTTGACGCGGCTCTGGTACGACCGGTCAGTGCATCCGCGCAAATGCGCCTGAACGAAAACAAGCGATGGAGTCGGGCGTTATGGTTGGTCCCGCTACCTTTGCTGGCCGTACTGCTCCTGCTCGCCTATTGCTCGCATCACACGCCTGGCCTAACTGAGAAGGCCGCGGCACCCGGCTTCGCGGCGTCGGACGTTCCCGCATCGTTGTCCCAACGGGCATCGTCCGCCACTGCAGCATCGACCGCTTGCGAATTCGACAACGCCTCTGAACCCGCGGCGAGTTCGCTTGAAAGCGTGAAGTCGCAGCGGGCACGGCACCGCCTTTGCTCGATGCTCGCTTTGGTTATGCCCGTGCCGCGCTGCCCGACGATTTCAAGCAGACCGCTTCGGAACGGGGGCCTTACGCGAAGGCCCGTTGCGCATCAGTCGCTGCGCTCGTCGCGCCATCATTCGCGTGCGCATTTATGTCAACATGCCGAAATAATGAACGACGCAACTATCGATTGCGCGAACAACTTTTGCAGGCAGCATCGCCCCGGACAGGCATTGATTGAAGCGCCGCCAGTGCCCGTGCGTAATGCGATGTCATAATGTACCGCCTGTATTTTTTTGTTGTTGCATTTCGTAGTAAAGACACCCTATACTTGAATCGCTCATCACGGCGTCTCGTGTGTGCCCATTATGATCCGCAGCATAGCGGAGCAGGGAATCCACCTCGAAATCGTCATGTGCCGTCTCGTGGCACGACTCGACGAATCATCCCGTTAAAACCCTTGATGTGACCGATTTCCATCGGTCGCGTTTCGCTCGTCCATACGCATATTTCGTGCGTGTGGTGGTCCACTGCCGTCTGTTAAATGGATTTATTTCCGGACCTTGTGCGCCGGTAATCGATGTATTCGTTTTGAATTTCGGATTCGAATGAAATAGTAATAAAAATAATTTATACGCCACCGCAAGGAGAAACTGTGTATGACGTACGCCGATATTCTTCGGAAATTGCATAACCTGATTGCGACACCGATCGGTGAACAGGCCCCTCTGTTTCTCGGAGAGGCGAAGAGCGATGTGAAGGATGCAGTCGATTCGCTTTTGCCGAATCTACTTGCGGCAATCGTCCACCGGGGGCTGGCCACCCTCTCGGGTGCCGATGCGCTCACGGCCGTGCTCGACTCGCCGCGGCTGGATCGGTCGCTGGTGCGTACGAATCCGGACAATTTCTTTTCGGGCGGCGTTGTAACGGAAACCAACATGAAGGCCGGCTCGGCATTGCTCGCCGAATTGTTCGGCGACCGAATCCCCGCCATGGGCCACGCCGTGGCGAGTATGGGCCACCTCAAGCTGGAAAGCGGTCACGCGCTGCTTGCGATGGTCGCGCCGTTTACGTTCGCTGTTCTTCGGCATGCGTGGATCACGGGTCCCGACGGCGCGAACCGGGCCTCGCTTGTAGGCCTTCTGCGCGCCCAGCGGCAGGCAATTCACCCCAGGCTGCAGGACCGATTCCTGTTGGCGCTGGGCATTCCGTCTGCCGTGGCGTGGCTCGACTCGACCCTGGAGTCACAGGCGGCAGCGACGGGCCTCGTTACAGCGGCGCCCCCGCCGGACGACGATGAAGGCAGCCACCGACATCGCGCGTGGTGGGTGATCCTGCTGTTGTTGCTCGTGCTCGCGGTCTTGCTGACCGTTGCCTATTGCACCAATCGTCTCCCGGGTACAGCGGACAAGACAGCGGCTACCCCGAGTCCGGTGGTGTTGGTGACGCCGGCATCGTCGCCTGAACCGGCTTCTTCCGCGCCTGCGTCGGCCGCTTCTGCAGCAGGCGCCGCGTCCGAACCCGCAGCGGCACCGAAGCCGGTGCCTGCTGCCGCGGCTCCGTTGCTCGAAGTGCACTTCGGATACGCCCGTGCCGCGTTACCCGTCGATTTCGCGCAGACGGCCTCGGCATGGATCGCGTACGCCAAAGATCACGCGAATGCTAGGTTCGAGGTGTTTGGGTTCGCAGACAACACAGGCGAGCCGGCTTTCAACGCGCGGCTGGCGGGCCGTCGTGCGGAGGCAGTCATGGCGGCACTGATCGCGGCGGGAGCCGGCAAGGCGCAACTGACCAAAGGGGCGTCTCAAGTCGTGAGCGAGACCACCGACGCAGCCGCGGCCCGGCGCGCCGAGGTACGACCGAAACCGTGATATGCATACTCGATCCATGTTTCGAGCGGGCGTGCTTGCCGGGTCGTTGGCCTGCGGAGCGTGTGCGCTGGCGCCCACCGACGGTCCGGCAACAAGCGACATCGTCGCCGAGCAGCAGTCGCGGGCGCGCATCAAGGTGGTCGACCTGACGCCGGACGCCGTTGGGCGGATGCGCGTGCGCGACACACGTCGCACCTTCGCCGACCACTTCACGCCAGCCCGGCCACGCAGCGACGTGCTGGGGCGTGGCGACATCGTGGCCATCACGATCTGGGAGGCTCCGCCGGCGACGCTGTTCGGCAGCGTGGACACGACCGGTTCGATGGCGCCGGCCGCGGCGAAAGCCACCGCGTTGCCGGAGCAGACGATCGATTCGAACGGCAGGTTGATCGTGCCGTTCGCCGGTAGCATCGGCGCGGCCGGCATGACGGTTCCCGAGCTCGAATCGACGATCGTGAGCCGGCTGAAGTCGAAGGCGAACGAACCGCAGGTGCTGGTTCGCATCGTACGCAACGCGACGGCGGACGTGACGGTAGTAGGCGATGTCGGCAGCAGTATGCGCGTGCCATTGACGCCCAAAGGTGAGCGTTTGCTCGACGCCCTCGCGGCAGCCGGTGGTGTGCGGCAACCGGTGAACAAGGTGACGGTGCAGATCACGCGGGGCACGCAGGTGTTTTCGATGCCGCTCGATGCGGTGATCCGCGATCCGCGCCAGAACATCGCGCTGCAGGCGGGCGATGTGGTCACGGCGCTCTACCAGCCGGTCAGCTTCATGGCGTTCGGCGCGACGGGCAAGAACGAGGAGATCGGTTTCGAGGGGCAGGGCATCTCGCTCGCGCAAGCGCTGGCGCGCTCCGGTGGCCTGCTCGATTCGAGAGCCGATGCGCGCGGTGTGTTCGTATTTCGTCTCGAAGACGTGGCGGCACTGGCCGTTCCGCGAGACGAAACCATGCCTGTCACCGCCGATGGGCGTGTGCCCGTGGTGTACCGAATCGACATGAAAGACCCGGCCAGCATGTTCATCGCGCAGCAGTTTCCAATGCACGACAAGGACATGCTCTACGTGTCGAATGCGCCCGTGGCCGACATCCAGAAACTGGCCAACCTGTTCTATACGGTCGTATTTCCCGCGGTCAGCGTCGGCACGCAGTTCCGTTAGGCGGAGGCAACGGCATGGACATATCGGTCGGTCTTTCCGCGCAAGGCTCCCAAAGAACATACAGGTGGAATCCCAGCAAGATGCCGCGTTCGACTTCTTACAGGCTCACGCCCGCAAAGCTGCTGTTCGTGCTCACGGTCGTCATTCCGGTGACGATCGCGGCCGTCTACTACGGCTTCGTCGCAGCCGACGTCTACGTGTCGGAAAGCCGCTTCGTCGTCCGTAGCGAACAGCGCCAGCCGGGCGGTTCGCTGCTCGGTTCCTTCCTCGCGGAGAGCAGTCTGGGCCGCGCGCAGGACGATGCCTGGATCGTGAACGACTACGTCCTCTCGATGGATGCGCTCAAGATCCTCGACCACGAAATCCAGCTTCGCAAACGTGTGGGCGATCCTCACGGAGACATCGTCAGCCGCTTTCCGCAGTTCGGCAGCGCGGATGCGACATACGAGAAATTCCTCGACTACTATCGGGACCGTATCGTCGCCGTGGTCCACGACAGCACGACCAGTATCACGACACTCAGGACCTCGGCCTTCGATCCGCGTTCGGCGCGTGATATCAACGAGCATCTGCTGACGATGAGCGAGGCGCTCGTCAACGAACTCAATCGGCGTGCGCGCCAGGACGAGATGCAGTACGCGTCCGCGATGGTCCAGGAGGCCCAGGACCGCGTGAAGTCGGCGGCACTTGCATTGAGCGAATACCGCATGAGCTACGCCGTATTCGATCCGGACCGGCAGTCCGCCCTGCAACTGCAACTGGTCGGCAAGCTGCAGGACGAGATGCTGGCTACCCGTGCGAGGCTTGCCGAGGTCGAATCGCTGTCTCCCGACAATCCGCAGATACGGCCGCTGAAAACCCGTATCGCGGCAATCGGATACGAGATGGCCGCGGTCTCCACCCAGGTGATGGGTAGGGGCGACGGCAGCTTCGCGGCAAGGAGCCGCGAGTTCGAGCGCCTGAGCATCGAGAAGCAGTTTGCCGAGCGACAGCTCGCAAGCGCGCTCGCATTGCAGGAGCAGGCCCGCAGCGAGGTGGCGAAAAAGCAGCTCTATATCGCACGTGTCGTGCAGCCGCGTCTGCCCGATGCGGCTGAAGAGCCGAAACGCCTGCGCGCCGTGCTCATCGTGCTGACGATGGGGCTCGTGACTTGGGGGCTGCTTGCGCTGCTGCTTTCCGGTATCCGTGAACACACGCTCGAGTGATGCCCATGCTCGCCACTCCGTTCCGCGACTCCCTGGCCATTCAAACGCGCGTCATCGCGGCGTTGTTCATGCGCGAGATCATCACGCGCTTCGGAAGGCACAACATCGGCTTTTTGTGGTTGTTCGTCGAACCCATGACGTTCACGCTTGGCATTGCAGGCCTGTGGTACATCACGCGGTCCACGCACGGTCACCACGTTCCGATCGTGGAATTCGCGCTGACCGGCTATTCGACCGTCCTGCTGTGGCGCAACTGCGCAACGCGCTGCGTGGGCGGTCTCACGCCCAATCTCAGCCTGCTGTTCCATCGCAACGTGAAGCCAATCGACGTCTTCCTTGCCCGCATCCTGCTGGAAGTGGCGGGCGCGACCTGTTCCTTTTACGTTCTCGCCATCGTGTTTTATGTGACGGGGCTGTCGGAGCTGCCTCAGCATGCCGGTCGCGTGATCGCCGCGTGGTTGTTGACCACGTATCTTTCCGCGGGGCTCGGCGTATTCGTGGGCGCGGTCAGCGAACTTTCCGAAATGGTGGAGCGCGTGTGGCACACCGTCACGTATCTGCTGTTTCCGTTTTCGGGCGCGGTATTCATGGTGGACTGGCTGCCCCCTGCCGCACGCGACGCGGTGCTGTTGCTGCCGTGGGTACATGGCGTCGAAATGCTGAGAAGCGGTTTTCTCGGCGAGGGTTACACGTGGCACTACAGCGTGGCCTACATGGTGACGGTCTCGTCGTTCCTGTTCCTCGCCGGGCTGATGGTCCTGCGGCTCGTTCATCGACGCGTGGAGGCGGGATGATCCAGCTCGACGGCGTGACGAAGATCTATCCGGCCCGCGGCGGGAAGAAGGTGGTTCTCGACGACGTTAACTTCGTGCTCGAAAGAGGGCAGAAGATCGGCATTCTCGGCCCAAACGGTGCCGGCAAGTCCACGTTGATCCGCCTGTTGGCGGGCGTCGAGCAGCCGTCAAGGGGGGCCATCCGCCGTCATATGAGCCTTTCATGGCCGCTCGCGTTCGGCGGCGCTTTCCAGAGCAGCCTGACCGGGCTCGACAACCTGCGCTTCATCTCGCGGGTGTACGGCTGCGACGAAGCGAAGATGCGAGCATTCGTCGACGAGTTTTCCGGACTGGGCCGCTACCTGCGCGAACCGATCAAGGTCTACTCCAGCGGCATGCGCGCCCGGCTCGCGTTCGCGTTGTCGATCGCGGTGGAGTTCGATTGCTTTCTGATCGACGAGGTCATCGCGGTGGGCGACCAGCAGTTTCAGGAGCGTTGTCGCGAGGAGCTGTTCGTCAAGCGCGGCGACCGTTCGATGATCCTCGTCTCGCACGACCCCAATCTCATTCGTCAGCATTGCACGCTCGCGGCTGTGCTGAACGCGGGAAAACTGACCGTCTGCGATTCGGTGGACGAGGCCTGGGCGCGATATTGCGGCCAGCCTGTCAAGGAAACGGCAACCGGAGACGGTGCCGACACTACAAATCAACCGGGGGAATGAGGGTGAAAGGCGACAAGCCAAAACTCGCTATGATCAGTACGTACGACGAACTGTGCGGCATCGCCAGTTATGCGCGTGCCATCGTGCGGCAGCTGTCACCGTGGTTCGACATCACGGTGTTCGACCTCGACCAGTACGTGTTCCGTCACCGCAGCCGCCGGATACGCAAGATGGCCAATCTGGAAATCGAGCGCATCTGCAAGGAGCTGAAGAAGTTCGATTGCGTCAATGTCCAGCTCGAACACGGCATATTCGGGCGCAACAAGCGCGATGCGTACCGGCGTATCTGCCGGATCATCGCGGCGGCGCCGCAGCTGTGCATCACGTTCCACACCGTGTTCGAGAGCGAGGGGACCAACTGGAAAGCCGTGCGCGCCATGCTGCGGGAGTTTCAGCTGGGCAAGGCGTGGTCGGAGATGATCGGCTCGCGGCAGGAAAGCAGTCTGCTCGGGCAGGGCATCTACAGCGCCATCCGGCGTGCGCAGTGGCGCAAGAATGTGAGCGTCGTGGTTCATACACGACGCGAGGCGAAGACGATGAAGCTCGTGGAGCGCATCTCGCACGTCCACGATCATCCGCTTGCCTACTACTCCGACGCGGACGCACAGGGTTACACGGCCAAGGCGACGCGCGACAGTTTTCCGTTGCTCCAAAGTCTCGGCAAGGACGACGTGCTGCTCGGCTGCTTCGGATTCACCGGCAGCTACAAGGGAATCGACACGGCGCTGCGCGCGCTGCACCTGCTTCCCGACAACTATCACCTCGCCATTTTCGGTGGCGTGCATCCCGAGGCGATCCAGCAGGGCGTGCCGCTCGATCCCTACATCGCGGAACTACTCAGGATCGTGAGCCCGGGGCGCAACTGGCTCGATGACATCGGAGCCGGGCACGGCAAGGCGATCAGTCTCACCACGTCGGTGGACGATCTGCTGCGCCTCGCCCGCACACGTCATGTTTCGGATATCTCGCGCCGCACCCATTTCATGGGACCGATGAGCGACGACCAGTTTCCGCATGCCATGGCGGTATGCGATGCGGTGCTGCTGCCTTACCTGGAAGTGGGGCAGTCTGCTTCCGGGCCGATGTCGATGGCGGTCAATCTGAACCGTCCCGTCATCGCGACACGCACGAAGACGTTCATGCAGTTTTCGCGCTACTACCCGGGCCGTGTCGAACTCTTCGACATAGGCAACTACCTGCAGCTCAGCCAGATCATCGAAGCGGGCGCGTTCAGAGGGATAAGCGCACAGCGCATGGAGAACCAGCCGGACACGTCGACCAACGTCGAGACGTACCGCAAGGCGTTGTTCTCAACGTCGGCAACGTGAAGCGGCAAACACATATCAACGCGACAGGGAGAGCGCAATGGAACGCAGGGCAATCGTGACGGGTGTGAGTGGCCAGGATGGCGCGTATCTGGCGAAGCTGCTGCTCGAGAAGGGTTACAAGGTGTTCGGCACGTATCGCAGAACGAGCTCGGTGAATTTCTGGCGCCTGGCGGAACTGGGTGTTGAAACACATCCGCGGCTCGAGCTCGTCGAGTACGACATCACGGACCTCGGCGCCAGCGTGCGCCTGCTGCAAAAGACCTGTGCCGACGAGGTCTACAACCTCGCGGCACAGAGCTTCGTCGGCGTGTCGTTCGAGCAGCCGGTCACCACCGCGGAAATCACCGGCGTCGGTCCGCTGAATCTTCTCGAAGCGGTTCGCGTTGCGCGTCTCGAAGCGCGTTTCTACCAGGCCAGCACGTCGGAGATGTTCGGGCACGTGCAGGCCGTGCCGCAAACCGAGAGCACACCTTTCTATCCGCGCAGTCCCTATGGCGTGGCCAAGCTTTTTGCTCACTGGATGACAGTCAATTATCGCGAGAGCTACAACCTCTTCGCGTCCAGCGGGATTCTCTTCAATCACGAGTCGCCGCTGCGCGGGCGCGAGTTCGTCACGCGCAAGGTGACGGATTCTTTCGCGAAGATGCGGCTCGGCAAGCTCGACGTGCTCGAACTCGGCAACCTCGATGCAAAGCGCGACTGGGGTTTCGCACAGGAGTACGTGGAAGGGATGTGGCGCATGCTCCAGGCCGGTCGTCCGGATACCTACGTTCTCGCCACCAATCGCACCGAGACGGTGCGTGACTTCGTCACGCTGGCGGCCCGTGCCGCGGGTTTTCGCCTCGAGTGGGAAGGCCGGGCACAGAAGGAAGTGGGCATCGACGCGGGAACGGGCCGCGTCGTCGTGCGCGTGAATCCAAGGTTCTACCGTCCGGCGGAAGTCGATCTGCTCATTGGCGACGCGACGAAGGCCGAACGTGAACTCGGCTGGAAGCCGACGACGACGCTCGAACAGTTGTGCCAGATGATGGTCGACGCCGACATCCGGCGCAACGAAAACGGGTACTCGTTTTGATGTTTGCTTCGTCCGCCTGAGCGTGGTAGGGCCGATCGAAACGGCCGTGTTCGTGACAGGCAGTGGCGCATGTCGTTGCGCGGAAGTTCCATCCGACTCGATAACTTTGGGATTCCTATGAATACGATTTTTGTGCTTACGCTGAAAACCGTGCTGCTTACGGTGGTCATGTATCTCTCGGTGAGCGCGTTGGGATGCTCGCCCATCGTGTCCATGGTGCTGGCGTCGATTCCGCTCGTATTCATGATGCTCAGCGTCTATACCGGGTTCGCCTTTAGGCTGGTGGCCTTCGTCTTTCTGGTTGCCTGTGCCAAGACCTTGATCGTAGGCGAAAACATCACGGCCAAGCAGGCGACCAATGCGTTGAGGGGCGCGGCGGGCGAAGTCAATGAAACGCTTCGTGCCGTCAGGCCCTGAGAAACGCGTTCGCGAGCGTGCAGCGCCAATGCGGCGATTCCTTCGTTGGGGACGAGCGAGATGATTCCGGGCGGTTGGTCGTATTTCGAAGACATGAACGTCCTGCTGCTGCAGGGACCGGTAGGACCGTTCTTCCGGCGCTTGTCGAAGCGCTTGGAGGCCGCGGGCGCGCACGCTGTTTACAAGGTCAACTTCAACGCCGGCGACTGGCTGTTCTTTCCGATGCGATCGGTCAACTACACCGGATCTCGGGCCGACTGGCCCGTCTTCCTCGACACGTTCCTCGAACAGAAGAAGATCGACGCGGTACTCCTGTTCGGCGATTGCCGCGCTTACCACGAAATGGCAGCGGGATTGGCCCGACTGCGTTCGATCGAAGTTTGGGTGTTCGAGGAAGGGTATGTGCGACCGGACTTCGTCACCATGGAGCGGGACGGCACAAATGGGCATTCGAAGGTTCCACGCAATGCCGGCTTCTACCAGTCCCTTGCTGATTGGCCGGACGAGCCGGAGCAACAGGTGGGCAACGTGTTCGTGTGGCTTGCGTTGTGGGGGGCACTGTACTTTCTGGCTGGTTCGTTCGGCGCTGCTCTCTTTCCGGATTACCGCCACCACCGGCGGTTTTCGCTTCTCGAAGCGCTCGTCTGGGTTCGCGCCGGCTGGCGCAAGCTCCTGTACGCAGCACTCGAGCGAAAAACGACACGCCTGCTCACCGATGCAATGAGCAAGCATTTTTTCCTGGTATCCCTTCAGACCGCGATCGATTCGCAGATTCGCGTTCATTCCCGTTTCGAGTCTATAGAGCCCTTCATACGCGAGGTCATCGCGTCCTTCTCGCGCCATGGGCCGCCCTCATGCGTGCTTGTGTTCAAGCATCATCCGCTGGACAGAGGACACAACGACTACGGCCGTTTCATCCAGCGGGTATGCGCGGAACATGGGATCACGGGCCGCGTGTTCTACATCCACGACCAGCATCTGCCGACGCTTCTCGCGCATGCGGCGGGGCTCGTCGTCGTGAACAGCACGGTCGGGCTGTCGGGTGTCCATCACGGGCTGGCCGTGAAAGCGCTCGGTGACCCCGTGTACGACATCGAAGGACTCGTCTTCAAGGGCGAGCTGGATGCGTTCTGGCAAGCTGCGGGCACCTTTGCTCCTGATATGGCGTTATACCGGCGTTTTCGTCGTTGGCTGATCGATCACACGCAGCTGAACGGCAGCTTCTATGCCGGCGATGTCGAGGGTGACGCGTCTTGCGGGGCGTCGCGGCCCGGTGAATCCGCGGCGGAGGCGGCGTGGCCGCTCGCGGCGCACCGGCACGCTGCCGTATCGACGGACAGCGACGATCCTCCCGTGGGCCTTTCGCCGGAAGAGGAGGCTGCCTGATGACAAACGCGACGGAGTGGGCCGGCACGGCGCCGTGTCCCTTGCGCCTCGATGTGACACGCCTCGTTTATCGTTGGGTGCGGGATATTCGCCCGACGGGCGTGGACCGGGTCGGGCTTGCCTATGTGCGCCGCTATGCCGAGCAGGCTCGGGCCATCGTGGCCATTCGCGGCGTACCCGTCGCACTGACACGCGGCGCGTCTTGTCGCTTGTTCCGGCTGCTGCTGGGGGCGAACGAGGGCGCCGGTCTGGCGGCACCGTCGTTGCGCGCGCTCGAGCGGGTATTGGAGGGAGCCAGCATGCCCCCCGACCCGCTCCTATGGCAGGGCCGGGAAACGGTTCTCCACACCGCCCACTCCGGTCTGGAATACAGCCGGTATTTTCGCGCGGCGTCGTCTGCGGGCGCGCGTACCGTGGTCATGGTGCACGACCTCATCCCGGTCACGCATCCGCACTATTGCCGGCCGGCCAGCGTACGGAAGCACGCGCTGAGAATGGCTACGACACTGCGCTTCGCTGCCGGAATCGTCACGAATTCGCAGGCCACGCTGCGCGCATTGACGGCATTCGCCGACGAAAACGGGCTGCCTATGCCGCCGACTGCGGTGGCAAGGCTTGGCGTGGACACGGTGCCTTTGCCGGTGTCGTCGAGTCGGAACATCGCTCGCCCCCATTTCGTGATGGTGGGCACCATCGAGCCCAGAAAGAACCACTGGTTCATTCTGCACCTATGGCGCGAACTCGTCGCCCGGTGGGGCAATGCCGTGCCACAACTCGTCATTGTCGGGCGGCAGGGATGGAAGTGCACCAACGAGCTCGACATGCTCAAGCAATGTCCGGAGCTGCAAGAGACCGTGGTCTATCTGCCGGATTGTTCCGACGCAACGATGCTCGCGCAGCTTCGTTCGGCTAGCGCCCTGCTGTTCCCTTCGTTCGTGGAAGGATACGGGTTGCCCATCGCCGAGGCGCTGTCCATGGGCGTGCCGGTGCTGGCCAGCAATCTCGCGGTGTTTCGCGAGATTGCCGGCGACGTGCCCGATTATCTCGATCCACTGGACGGAGCGGGGTGGCTTGCGCGCATCGACGCGTATGCCCAGCCGTACAGCAAGGACCGAGAGCGGCAGATGGCGCGCATGGCGGGGTTCCGAAAGCCGACTTGGCCGGCGCACTTTGCCGCGCTCGAAGCCTTTCTGGAGCGGCTCGCATGATGGTCGCGCGCGCGTATCGGCAAGTCGTGCGGCGAATGCGCCGCGCCCGACAGACGTACGTATGGAACGGGCCGGTTCAGGAAGGCTCGCACCCATCGCGCAAACGGCTGTCGTGGTTCGAAGTCCCGGTGGCAAGGTCGATTTCCGCATCGTTCCTCGAAGCATTGAACGATGCGCTGGACGAGAGCGGAAAACGCGCGTGTGAGGACGAATGGTGCGCGCTCATGAACCGGCTACTGGATGCGTATGTCGGTGCCGATTCGGGCCTGGAGCGATCCACACGGCGTACCGGCTCGCCTCATGGCAGCGCGGCAGTCGTTATCGTGGACGAACGCCTCTCGTTGCCCGATCCGTTCGCCTGCTCCCGCTGGGACCGACGCGCGGCGTTTCGCCGGCTATTGCGGGCGGCGAAGGACGCGCATCCCGGTCAGACGCCATGGATCGTTCGATCCGGTGATCGAGGAAGCGGCCCGTGGCTTTCCGGCACGGCGCTGACGCTATCGAACGACGCGTGTTTGACGACGCACGACGGGAGCTTTCATGCGTTGCTCCCGGAAGTGCGGCATGTGTACACGCTCGGCGCCACCGAGGGGTTATATGCGCTACTGCGCGGCGCCACGGTCCACGTCTTCGGCAGGCCATATTACGCGGGCTGGGGCCTGACCGATGATCGAGAGCCTCAGTACGGACGCCGCTCATCGCCAACACGGGAAGCGTTCTTTCACGCCGTTTTCGTCCGACTCGCGCACTACCTGGATCCGTCCTCGCATCGGGAGGGGGCGCTCGATGCAGTCGTCGCCAGCATGGAACTGCAGAACGAAGTCGCGCGACGGTACGGCGATATTCGATCGATCGCCGCGTGTGGATTCCAGTGGTGGAAGCGTCCGTTCATCAAGCCGTTCCTCGAGGGCGGGGCCGCGAAGAAAATCAGTTGGGTCAGGAAACCGTCCGGCGCCGTAGCGGAGCACCATATCGCCACGTGGGGCGCACGCGCAGTGCGGCATTCGCGCGGTACCGTGCCGCGACTTTTCATCGAGGACGGCTTTCTTCACTCGTGCGGCCTGGGCTCGGATCTGAGTGCGCCCTTCAGCCAGGTGATCGATCGCAGCGGCATTTATTTCGATCCTCACCGTCCTGGTGATCTTGCATCGCTGCTTAACCAGACGGTGTTCGACGATGCCGAACTGGCAAGGGCCAGGGCATTGCGTGAGCGTATCGTCGCGGCCGGACTGACCAAGTACAACCTCGGGCGCCGGCGTCCGACATGGACCGCACCGGCCGACGCACAGGTCGTGCTGGTCGCGGGACAGGTGGCCGACGATGCGTCTGTGCGCTTCGGTTGCCCCGGGATTCGGACGTCGGAAGCGTTGCTCCACGAAGTGCGCAAACGACGCCCCGCTGCGTGGCTCGTGTACCGGCCGCATCCTGACGTGCTCGCGGGCAATCGCAGGGGACTGATCGGGGATCCCGGGCTGGACGATGTCGTCGATGTGATCGATACGACGGCCGATATTGTGTCGCTGATCGACGCGGCCGACGAGGTCCACACGTTGACCTCGCTCGCAGGCTTCGACGCGCTCCTGCGAGGCAAGGAAGTCTTTACGTACGGCATGCCGTTCTACGCGGGCTGGGGACTCACCCACGATGCGATCAGCGGCATTCCCGCGCGGAACCGGCCGCTTACCCTCGACATGCTGACCGCCGGCGTGCTGTTGCGGTATCCCCTCTACTGGGACTGGGAGCTCGGCCGTTTCACCACGGCAGAGGCGATCGTCTGCCGACTCCGTGCACAGGCGCAACGATCCCGCTTCGCGATGCAACCCATGGCGCTGCGAGCCGTACGCAAGGCGTGGCGCTGGTCGCGCAACGTCGTCATTCATCTGGCGCAAGACGGAATCACCGGTTCGCGCGGCTCGCACGAGCGGTTTCCTTGAATTCACGACGGCTATTGGCCACAACAAAGGAGGGGTAAATGTCGATCTATCCAGTCATCCTCGCGGGCGGAAACGGAACCCGTCTGTGGCCGCTGTCGCGCGGCAGCTTTCCGAAGCAGTATCTGTCGCTCACCGGGGAGCAGAGCCTTCTGCAACAGACGGCGATGCGCGCGGCACAGCTTCCCGACACGGTCTCGCCGATCGTGATTGCGAACAGCGAACAACGCTTTCTCGTGACCGAGCAACTGCGACAGGCCGACATTGCGCCATTGGCCATCGCGCTGGAGCCGGTGGGGCGCAACACGGCGCCTGCCATCGCCGTAGCCGCGCTGCTGGCGCTGGAAGACTCGCCCGACGCGTTGCTGCTCGTCTTGCCGTCGGATCACGTCATTTCGGATGGCAGCGCGTTTGCCGATGCCGTCGGGCAGGCGTCGCGGGCCGCTGCGGAAGGCTATCTCGTCACGTTCGGCATACAGCCCACGGAGCCGCACACGGGATACGGCTATATCGCACGTGGCGCCCCCCTCGATGGACTGCAAGGCGTGTTTGCGGTCGACCGGTTCGTGGAGAAGCCCGACGCGGAAACGGCGAACGCTTTGCTTGCCGATGGCACCTATTTGTGGAACGGCGGCATGTTCATGATGAAGGCTTCCGCCTGCATCGAAGCGTTGCGCCGCTGGGAGCCGAAGCTCATGGCCGAAGCGGAAATGGCCTGGTGGCATGCCAATCGCGACGGGAAATACGTGTTTTTCGACGAGATGCACTTTGCTGCGTGCCCACGCATTTCGCTCGATCACGCGGTGATGGAGCGGACCGACCGGGCCGCCGTGGTGCTGGCCGATCGGATCGGATGGAGCGATATCGGCTCATGGAGCGCGCTGGCCGATCTCGCACCGGGAGACACGGACAACAATGTCCTCATCGGCGACGTGATAACGGAGGGCGCGTCGCGTTGCTATATCCGTGCGGAGAACCGGATGATCGCGGCCGTCGGCGTGGACGATCTGGTGATCATCGAAACCGCGGACGCGTTGCTCGTGGCCCGCCGCGACCGCGTGCAGGACGTCCGCAAGATCGTGGACGCGTTGAATGCTTCGGGCCGTGGCGAGTCCGTCACGCATCGACGTGTGGTTCGTCCATGGGGATCGTTCGAAGGCATCGATCGCGGCGACCGCTTTCAGGTGAAGCGGATCGTCGTGAATCCGTCCGCCCAGCTGAGCCTCCAGATGCACCACCACCGCGCCGAGCACTGGATTGTCGTCAAGGGAACCGCCCTCGTTACCAACGGCACGCAGCAGGTCATATTGAGCGAGAACGAGTCCACGTATATCCCGGTCGGGACGACGCACCGTCTCAGCAATCCCGGAAAGATTCCGCTCGAACTGATCGAGGTCCAGTCCGGGGCGTATCTGGGCGAGGACGACATCGTACGGCTCGAGGACACCTATGGCCGGGCCCCGGCAGCGTGACGTCGCGCATCGGACCGGCCGCGAAGGCTGACGGGGCGCGCGAGCCGGCCCCTGGTCCATTGAACGAAGGCTCGGTAATCTGGAGAACGCGAATGAAAAGACTGGTCTTGGCAAGTGTGGTTCTCAGCCTGCTCTCGTCGGTGTCTTATGCCCAGAGTAGTGTGACGCTCTATGGTCTCATTGACGAGGGTTTCGACTTTACCTCGAATGTCGGCGGGCGGAGGGCATATCAGATGGAAAGCGGTGTCCTGCAGGGCAGCCGATGGGGGCTGACCGGAACAGAAGACCTGGGGGGCGGCATGCAGGCGATCTTCCGGCTCGAGAACGGCTTCGACCTCAATAACGGGGCATTGGGCCAGGGGGGACGGATGTTCGGCCGACAGGCATACGTCGGGTTGAGTTCAGCTACGGCCGGCACGCTGACCATGGGGCGCCAATACGACTCCGTGGTGGACTACGTCGGACCGTTGACCGCCAATGGCAGCTGGGGTGGGGAGTTCTTCTCGCATCCGTTCGACAACGACAACACGAACAATTCCTTCCGCATCAACAACTCGATCAAATACGCGAGTCCTTCCTATGGCGGGTTGAGTTTCGGCGGACTCTATGGTTTCAGCAACGATCCCGGAGGCACGAAGACGAACCGTGCATGGAGCGCGGGCGGGTCATACAGCAACGGCCCGATCGTTATCGGCGCGGCGTATCTGAACGTCAACAAGCAGGCCAGGACGGCGTTTGGCGCGGTGACGGACGGCGATCCTTTCGCTACCGCCGGATGGCAACGCGTGGCGGCGGCGGGTGTCAACCTCACGCTTGGACAGCTCACGCTGGGTGGAGTCTTCTCATATACGAACGTTCACAACCTTGCCGGATTCTCTTCGATGATTTTCCGGAACTACGAGGTGAGTGCACGGTTTGCCATGACGCCGGCGTTTTCGCTGGGCGCGATGTATGACTACACGCACGTGAGGGAAGGCCTGCAGACGGGAAGCGTGGCAAAGGGACACTGGCACGAGGGCGGCGTGATGGCCGACTACGCGCTGTCGAAACGTACCGACGTATATGCGCAGGCCTTCTATCAGCGGGCGACCGGCGCGGCAGGCCCGGCATGGATCGTCGGCACCACGGGGGCCGCGTCGGGGGACCATCAGATTGCGGGGCGTGTCGGTATGCGGCACAGGTTCTAAGTGCAGCAGGGGACCAGGACGGCGGCGAGAATCGCCGCCGTATTTACTCAGCCGCAGCGGTCGTCGTGCTCCATCATCAGCGCGCGCATTTGCGTCCACATGCCGAAGTAATGAACGATGAAACTGTCGGGGCCGCGCATGAACCATGGCGTGTTGAACCGAAGCGGGCTGTCGATCAGGGCTTCGTGCAGCAGGTTGTGCTCACGCATGGCTTCGATGAAATGGAACTGATCGCCGTTTCCCGCGTAAACACCCGACCGATCGGGTAGCGCGGCGATACGCTGCATCAGTGCGGCCAGCATGGCCAGATTAGCCTCGGTGCGCCGAAACCCCATCACTCCCGCATTGAAGGGCCACTGGCCGATGTCTTTCGCGAGCAACTGCGTACGTTGCGCGAGCATCGGCTCCAGCGCACGGTCTTGATCGGCAACGAGGACGTCCGCATCGACCCAGATCACCCACTCGTGATGGGCCAGATAGGCGTGCAGCAGCCAGGGCTTGAGCCAGTTGCCGGTGCCCGCCAACCCCACTTCGTGCGGACTGTCGCGGTGCACGTGCAGCGTGTAACCGTGGCGTTCGCAGTAACGCTTGAAGCTGCGTTCGGCAATGCTTCCATAGCAAGCGATATCGGGCGTGTAGAGCGTGACGAGCGCAATTGGATGACCGGGCTGGAACGTGCTGCGCTCGGGCGAAGGCTCGGTATCGCTCGGGAGCGCGGTATCGAATAGCGGTTCGCCGTGCGACTGGCACCGGTTGACGTGGCCGAACAAGGTCTCCCGGAATCGCGGCACGACGCCGAGCTCGGGCGGTGAGTGCATCGCTGTGTCGAGGCTGATCGCGAACGTTGGCATCCGGCTCCAGCGCGGGTCGACATTCGGCCCGGCAGGCATGACCGCGCATAGGCTATCAATGGTTTCATACCACGGCAAAGCGGGAACCGCGTCGAGCAACCGCGTTTCGTCGATGAAGGGCTCGCCACCCAGCCGACAGCGTGCGGCAATCTCGCGTACGCGCGCGCGTATGGCGGGCGTATTGCGCCATACCTGCACGTTGTGCCGCAACGCTGAATCCGAGGTCGAGACGATCAGATGATCGCGTCCGGCCATCAGGCTGGGCAGCGCAACGGGCCGAACGATCGCGGCGTTCTCGGTGAGCAGCAGGACGAGATGCTTGTCGGCGGCAGCCTCGAGCGCGGCCAGCAGGGACTCGTAGCGGTGCAGTGCCTGCAGTTGCGGCCCCCGCGGACCGTCGCTCATGTCTACCCACTTGTGGCAATAGCCGTGGGTGGCCGCGTAGTGGCGATGATTGACGAGGCTTGCGCCTGCCGGCTCGGCGAAGCAGGAGATGACGGTGACGTCGCCGGAGCCGGTGGCCGCTAGCGCCGGCCGATACTGCACGGGCGCTGGCATCGGTCAGGCGACAACCAGGAACGTGCCGAACCGTTCGGCCGCAAAACATCGGGACAACTGCATATCGATTTCCTCGTTGGGATGGAGCCTGCGTGGTGAATGCTTAGTCGCTTCTGGGGTTCTGGGTTGCGCCGCGTTGCGGATGCACCGCCCGCCTGACTGTGCGTGGATGCACATTGAAACGGCGCGCGACTTCGCCGATCGGCGTCGTTTCGAGCAATGCAATGGCCTGATTGCGCTGGGCATCGGTCAGTGACGGTTTGCGACCGATCGTTCGGCCGCGCGCACGCGCGGCAAGAATGCCGGCCCGCGTACGTTCGCTGATCAGGTGATGCTCGAACTCCGACAGAGCCGCCATCATGTGGAACATCAACAGGCCGCCAGCCGATGTCGTATCGATCGACTCCGATAACGAAACAAATCCGATCCCGTGGCGTCCGAGCCACGCAATCAGGTCGATGAGCTTGCTGAGCGAGCGACCAAGCCGGTCGAGTCTCCAGACGACGAGCGTATCGCCCGCGGAAAGCCGCGCGAGGGCGCGATCGAGCCCCGGACGGCTGAATCCGATTCCCGACACCCCGCGGTCGGTGAAGAGCTTGGTGCAACCCGCGCGACGCAATGCGTCCTGCTGGAGGGCGAGATTCTGCTCCTCGGTGGATACCCGCGCATAACCCATTTTCATGACATACCTCCGGCAGACCGCGATATTGCGGCGGAGGAGTTAACGCGATTTAGCCGGCGCAGGTGATCCGTTGGCTTCGCATATGCATATTGCAGGAGTGTTAACAACGCAGCGGGAGGGCGCAGGTCTTTGCCGCAACCCCGCGACAGGAACTTCATCGGGTCTCCTTTGGGTATGACGTTGCCCCGTTTCGAACAATTGTCATCAATTGCAAGGTTGATCGCATTCTACTGGACAAAAAGGTTCCTTTTTGTCACCCCCTTTCAGTGCTCGACACCCTCCTTATTCCACGGGGCTTTCCCGGCACATCAGGATTTTTTTAGCAATTTGGCACAAGGGAACCCTTTTGCCACCCCCCTCCGGAGTGCCGCTTGTCGTGTTTCGAATACAACGAATTACCCAGTCGAAACTGGTTCGGAGAAAAAGATGAATGACATGGATTGGGCGGGGGAAGTATTCGGGGCGATGCGCGAAGCGCGCGTGTCGCTGCGGCGCGAGCCGATTCGCCGCGCTTCAGGGCGTGGCGACGTGCTGTATTGCGAATGCCTTGCAACGGTGCTCGATTCCCGCGGGCGTCTGTTGCGTCCGGCCGAATTCATTCCGCCGCTCGAGCGGCTTCAACTCATCCGCGCCTTTGACCGGCATGTCCTCAGGCAGGCCGTTACGCTGCTGCGGGCGTCGCCCGATGTTCGGCTGGGGATCAACCTCTCCGGCCAAAGTGCGGTGGTCGACATCGCATGGGAAGCGGTGCTTCAACTGATCGAACGCACGCCGGAGGTTGCCAGACGGCTCGTGGTGGAAATCACGGAAACCGCGCGGCTGGACCCCGCGCAAGGCCGACGTTTCGCACAACGGCTCCAGCAGGCCGGTTGCCGGGTGGCGATAGACGATTTTGGCGTGGGCTATGGCGTCGAGACCGCCATCGGGATCCGGACGCCCGACGTCATCAAGATCGATGCATCGTTCATCGTCGCCGCGCGGTACGGCGAAGCTCATCTGGCGCGTCTCGCGCGACTCGTGCAGCTCGCATCGGAACTGGCTGACGAAGTCGTCGTGGAGGGCGTGGAGCTACCGGAAGACATGACGCATGCGCAGCAGTGCGGAGCGAAATGGGTGCAGGGGTGGTTCGTCATGGACGCGTTTACCAGTGCGGGGGCGGGAGGTCGCCGGGAACACGGGAACGGGGGTGCAGCATGAGCGCATCGGCACGGATGACCGCTTTACGCGGGGGGCAAGCGGACTCGCTTGACGAGCACGGGTGCCACGCCGATGCCGCGGGCGGTACGTTGGGCATGATTCTGGCCGGCCTCGGCGCTTTCGTGCATGACGCGGCTTGCGACCGGGATATCGATCCTGAAGCGGCGCGCTCGCGTATCGAATGGTTCCGTCGATCGGTACATGCGCTTATCGCCCAATACGCATCCCGGCATTACGCACTGGCAGTCAGCGCATATGACGTTGGTTTTTCGGCCGGACTGCATGGGCTGGAAGCAGCGGCAACGCAGATGTACCGGTGGTGCTATGACACGCACGTCGCCACTGATCCGCAGGGTGCAATGGATGCCAGCTCCTTGACCGACCATCTCATCGAAGCGGGCTTCATGCACGGGCGTGGCATTCGTGCATGGATGGTAGAGAAATAAAAGAAGTCAGTTGCCTTCGCTGTCAGTAAGCGTATCCAGAGCTTTGCATTCCTGATCAGTGCAGGTGGAAAAACAAAAAGCACTTTAACCGGGTGATCTAAATGAACACAATCTATCGGACGGTGTGGAACGAGTCGCTGGGCGCGTGGGTCGCTGTATCCGAACTGGACTCGGCGCGCGGTAAAGGTACCAGTCGTGTCGTAACCGCATCAGGGGCCTTCGGATATCGAGTGAACCATGTGCCACTTACGGTCATGGCAATTGCGACGACCATGCTGTTTGGCGGCACTTTGCTGCTGCCGGATGACGCCGAAGCGCAAACCGTCAATATTCCTGGCACCGGATGTACGGATACAACGACAACGGCTGCGTTCAAGACCGTTGCGGTCGGCTGCGGCGTTACTGCATCGGCCTCGGGCGCCACGGCGATGGGTGCCGACAGTACCGCATCAGGTGCGAATGCGACGGCGGTCGGCATCTTCGCGACCGCGTCAATGCAAGGTACGGCGGCTTTCGGCACGTCGGCGCGAGCAACCGGCCTGAATTCCGTTGCGTTCGGGTCCGGTGCGCGATCGAGCGGGAACGCAAGTTCTGCGATCGGGATTGCGTCGTTCGCCACGGGTGATGGCAGTGCAGCTATCGGCGCCAACGCCAGTGCTTCTGGTAATAATTCGCTATCCTTTGGTATCAATACGAACGCCACAGAAGTGAGTGCCGTTGCGCTTGGCGCAGTGGCGACAGCGTCGGGAACGTCAAGTATGGCGCTCGGTGCATCAGCGACAGCAAGTGGTGACAATTCGAATGCATTCGGCAATAGCGCAATAGCGACCAGTACCGGGGGCACTGCGCTGGGATTCCAAGCGTCATCAAGCGGCGTAGGAGCGATGGCTCTCGGCGCCACCGCAGCAGCAACGGGAGCAAACGCAATCGGGATTGGAACGACAGCGCTTGCTTCGGGAAATCGGGCCGTTGCGCTCGGCTATGGTTCGACGGCATCAGGAATTAATTCTTTCGCCTTCCTCGGAAATGCGTCTGGCCAGGGCGCGATTGCCATGGGTAACACTTCCGTAGCATCAGGGAAAATGGCATCGTTGGCGATAGGCAACTTTTCGACCTCCTCCAATACGAACGCGGCTGCGTTCGGCGTCTTCGCAACTGCCGCAGGAGCTGCCGCCACAGTCGTGGGGTCGGGCGCAACTGCAACTGGCGACTACACGACATCCGTAGGCGCTAATGCGGCGGCTGGCGGAGCAAGCAGCACTGCTATAGGTAGGCAGGCTGCAAGTATCGGTGACGATTCTGCTGCTTTGGGCGAGAACGCGACGGCATCAGCCGTTGGTTCGATGGCATCCGGCTTCGGTGCACTGGCAAACGGCACCAATTCCTTCGCGGGCGGAGCGAATTCGGTAGCAGGCGTAGCCGGCAGCACGACAATCGTCAATGATGTCGCACTGGGCAATGCGGCATCGGCTGTCGGTGGCAACTCTGTTGCGATTGGCACGAGCGCAGTCGCATCCGCCGCCAACGCGATGGCATTCGGTAACGGCGCAACCGCCGCGAACGCTGATGGCGTCGCGATCGGAAGCAGTTCAGTTACTAATGCAGCAAATCCTACGCCAACCGGTACCGTCGGCGGCAAGACGTACACGTTTGCCGGCGGTGCGCCGACGAGCGTGGTCAGCGTGGGTAAAGCCGGCGCTGAACGCCAGGTCACGAACGTCGCGGCAGGTCGTGTTACCGGTACGAGCACCGACGCGGTCAACGGTTCGCAACTCTATGCTACGAACCAGGCCGTTGCCTCGCTTTCGACGGGCGCGACGCACTACTACAGCGTGAACGACAACGGCACGCAAGCGTCGAACTACAACAATGGCGGTGCGACCGGCGTGAACGCACTGGCGGCGGGAACCGGCGCAACGGCGGCGGGCTCCGCCAGCGCAGCGATCGGCAACGGCGCCACGTCGTCGGGCGCGAACACGCTGGCGTTGGGCGCGGGCGCGACGGCTGCGAACGCGGGTGCGGTGGCACTGGGCAGTGGTTCGGTGACGGCCGCGGCCAACCCGACGGCCACCGGCACGATCGGCGGCATCACCTACAGCTACGCAGGCACGACACCGACGAGCGTGGTGAGCGTGGGTGCGCCGGGCGCGGAGCGGCAGATCACGAACGTGGCGGCGGGCCGTGTCAGTGCGACGAGCACCGATGCGATCAACGGTTCGCAGCTTGATGCAACGAACCAGGCAGTGACTTCGCTTTCCACGTCCACGTCAACGACGGCCAGTTCGCTGTCGACTGGGGTCAGCTCGCTGTCTACCGGCCTGTCGACGACGAACAGCACGGTAAGCTCGCTGAGCAGCACGATTTCGGCCGGCAAGAGCCACTATTACAGCGTGAACGACAACGGCACGCAGCAGGGCAACTACAACAACGACGGCGCCACGGGCGTGAACGCGCTGGCCGCGGGCACGGGAGCGACGGCGGCAGGCGCGGCAGGCGTGGCGGTCGGCAACAACTCGAACGCGGCAGGCGCCGACACTGTGGCGATCGGCTCGGGCGCGACGGCGGCGAACGCGGGTGCGGTGGCGCTCGGCAGTGGTTCGGTGACGGATGTGGCCAACCCGACGGCCACCGGTACGATCGGCGGCACGACCTACAGCTATGCCGGTGCGACGCCGACGAGCGTGGTGAGCGTGGGGGCGCCCGGCGCGGAGCGGCAGATCACGAACGTGGCGGCGGGCCGTGTCAGTGCGACGAGCACCGATGCGATCAACGGTTCGCAACTCTTCGCGACCAATCAGGCGGTGAATTCGCTGTCGACGTCGACCTCGACGAGCATCACTTCACTGTCCACAGGGTTGTCTAGCACGAACAGCAGCGTGACTTCGTTGTCGACGTCTACGTCGACCACCGCAAGTTCGCTGTCGACCGGCGTGAGTTCGTTGTCCACGGGTCTGTCGAGCGTGACCAGCAACATCACGTCGTTGTCGACCTCGACGTCGACCACGGCGAGTTCGCTTTCCACCGGCGTCAGCTCGCTGTCGACGGGTCTGTCGAGCACGACCAGTTCGGTGACGTCGCTGTCGACGTCGAGTTCGACGGCGACGAGTTCATTGTCGACTGCGATCTCGGCCAGCAAGACGCACTACTACAGCGTGAACGACAACGGCACGCAGCAGGCCAACTACAACAACGACGGCGCCACGGGCGCGAACTCGATGGCCGCGGGCGTGGCCGCGTCGGCATCCGGCGCGAAGGCGACCGCGATCGGCTACAACGCGAACGCGCTGGCCGCTTCGACGGTGGCGATCGGCGACAGCAGCACGGCCTCGTCGTCGGCCGGCGTCGGCTCGGTGGCCATGGGATCCCAGTCGCTGGCGACGGGTGGCAGCGCGGTGGCGATCGGCAATCAGCAGACGGCCAGCGGCAATGGCGCGGTAGCGATCGGCGATCCGAACTCGGCCACCGGGACGGGCGCCGTGGCAGTGGGCGCGAACAACACGGCCAACGGCACGGGCGCGGTAGCGATCGGCAACGCGAACTCGGCCACGGGCACCGGCTCGGTTGCGTTGGGCAATGCGTCGAATGCAGCGGGCAACGGGTCGTTGGCGCTGGGTTCGGCGGCGAGCGCCGCGAACGCCAACGACGTCGCGCTGGGCAGCGGTTCGGTGACGGCGGCGGCTAATCCGACGGCCACTGGCACGATCGGCGGGGTCACCTACAGCTATGCAGGCACGGCGCCGTCGAGCGTGGTGAGCGTGGGTGCACCGGGCGCGGAACGGCAGATCACGAACGTGGCGGCAGGGCGCCTGAGCGCGACGAGCACCGATGCGGTCAACGGTTCGCAGCTCTTCGCGACCAATCAGGCTGTGAACTCGCTGTCGACTTCCACTTCGACGACGACCAGCTCGCTGTCGACGGGCCTGTCGAGCACCAATAGCTCGGTGGCGTCGCTGTCCACGGGGATCGGGTCGATATCCACCTCGGTGTCGACGATCACGAGTGGCATCGCCTCGCTGTCCACGTCGACGTCAACGACGGCAAGTTCACTGTCCACTGGCGTGAGTTCGCTGTCGACGTCGACCTCGACGACGGCCAGTTCGTTGTCTACAGGCCTGTCGAGCACGAACAGCAGCGTAACCTCGCTGTCGACAGGAGTCAGCTCGTTGTCCACGGGTCTGTCGAGCACGACCAGTTCGGTGACGTCGCTGTCGACGTCGAGTTCGACGGCGACGAGTTCGCTCTCGACGGCGATCTCGGCCAGCAAGACGCACTACTACAGCGTGAACGACAACGGCACGCAGCAGGGCAACTACAACAACGACGGCGCCACGGGCGTGAACGCGCTGGCCGCGGGCACGGGCGCGACGGCGGCAGGTGCGGCAGGCGTGGCGGTCGGCAACAACTCGAACGCGGCAGGCGCCGACACTGTGGCGATCGGCTCGGGCGCGACGGCCGCGAACGCGGGTGCGGTGGCGCTGGGCAGCGGTTCGGTGACGGCGGCGGCCAATCCGACGGCCACTGGCACGATCGGCGGCACGACCTACAGCTACGCCGGCACGACGCCGACGAGCGTGGTGAGCGTGGGTGCGCCGGGCGCGGAGCGGCAGATCACGAACGTGGCGGCAGGGCGCGTCAGCGCGACGAGCACCGACGCGATCAACGGTTCGCAACTCTTCGCGACCAACCAGGCCGTGAATTCGCTGTCGACCTCGACTTCGACCGGCATCAGTTCGCTGTCCACCGGCGTGAGCTCGCTCTCCACGGGTGTCAGCTCGCTGTCGACGGGGTTGTCTAGCACGAACAGCAGTGTGACTTCACTGTCGACGTCCACGTCGACCACGGCCAGCTCGCTGTCCACGGGTGTCAGCTCGCTGTCGACGGGGCTGTCCAGCACGAACAGCAGCGTGACTTCGTTGTCGACGTCTACGTCGACCACCGCAAGTTCGCTGTCGACCGGCGTGAGTTCGTTGTCCACGGGTCTGTCGAGCGTGACCAGCAACATCACGTCGTTGTCGACCTCGACGTCGACCACGGCGAGTTCGCTTTCCACCGGCGTCAGCTCGCTGTCGACGGGTCTGTCGAGCACGACCAGTTCGGTGACGTCGCTGTCGACGTCGAGTTCGACGGCAACGAGCTCGTTGTCGACGGCGATCTCGGCCAGCAAGACGCACTACTACAGCGTGAACGACAACGGCACGCAGCAGGCCAACTACAACAACGACGGCGCGACGGGCGCGAACTCGATGGCCGCGGGCGTAGCCGCATCGGCGTCGGGCGCGAAGGCGACCGCCGTCGGCTACGGTGCGAACGCGCTGGCCGCTTCGACGGTGGCGATCGGCGACAGCAGCACGGCGTCGTCATCGGCGGGCGTCGGCTCGGTAGCCATCGGGTCCCAGTCGCTGGCGACGGGCGGCAGCGCGGTGGCGATCGGCAATCAGCAGACGGCCAGCGGCAATGGCGCGGTAGCGATCGGCGATCCGAACGCGGCCACCGGGACGGGCGCCGTGGCAGTGGGCGCGAACAACACGGCCAACGGCACGGGCGCGCTGGCGATCGGCAACGCGAACTCGGCCACGGGTACCGGCTCGGTTGCGTTGGGCAATGCGTCGAATGCAGCGGGCAACGGGTCGTTGGCGCTGGGTTCGGCGGCAAGCGCCGCGAATGCCAACGACGTCGCGCTGGGCAGCGGTTCGGTGACGGCGGCGGCCAACCCGACGGCCACCGGCACGATCGGCGGGGTCACCTACAGCTATGCAGGCACGGCGCCGTCGAGCGTGGTGAGCGTGGGTGCACCGGGCGCGGAACGGCAGATCACGAACGTGGCGGCAGGGCGCCTGAGTGCGACGAGCACCGATGCGGTCAACGGTTCGCAGCTCTTCGCGACCAATCAGGCTGTGAACTCGCTGTCGACTTCCACTTCGACGACGACCAGCTCGCTGTCGACGGGCCTGTCGAGCACCAATAGCTCGGTGGCGTCGCTGTCCACGGGGATCGGGTCGATATCCACCTCGGTGTCGACGATCACGAGTGGCATCGCCTCGCTGTCCACGTCGACGTCAACGACGGCAAGTTCACTTTCCACTGGCGTGAGTTCGCTGTCGACGTCGACCTCGACGACGGCCAGCTCGTTGTCTACCGGCCTGTCGAGCACGAACAGCAACGTGACCTCGCTGTCGACGTCCACGTCGACGACGGCGAGCTCGCTGTCGACAGGAGTCAGTTCGCTGTCGACCGGGGTGAGTTCGTTGTCCACGGGCTTGTCGACCGCGACCAGCAACATCACGTCGCTGTCGACGTCGACCTCGACCACGGCGAGTTCGCTGTCTACCGGTCTTTCCAGCACGAACAGCAGCGTGACGTCGCTGTCGACGTCGACCTCGACCACGGCCAGCTCGCTGTCCACCGGCGTGAGCTCGCTCTCCACGGGCGTCAGCTCGCTGTCGACGGGGTTGTCGAGCACGAACAGCAGTGTGACTTCGCTGTCGACGTCCACGTCGACGACCGCAAGCTCGCTGTCGACCGGGGTGAGTTCGTTGTCCACGGGCTTGTCGACCGCGACCAGCAATATCGCGTCGCTGTCGACGTCGACGTCGACCACGGCGAGTTCGCTGTCCACCGGCGTCAGCTCGCTGTCGACCGGTCTGTCGAGCACGAACAGTTCGGTGACGTCGCTGTCGACGTCGAGTTCGACGGCAACGAGTTCGTTGTCGACGGCGATCTCGGCCAGCAAGACGCACTACTACAGCGTGAACGACAACGGCACGCAGCAGGCCAACTACAACAACGACGGCGCCACGGGCGTGAACGCGCTGGCCGCGGGCACGGGTGCGACGGCGGCAGGTGCGGCAGGCGTGGCGGTCGGCAACAACTCGAACGCGGCAGGCGCCGACACCGTGGCGATCGGCTCGGGCGCGACGGCCGCGAACGCGGGCGCGGTGGCGCTGGGCAGTGGTTCGGTGACGGCGGCGGCCAACCCGACGGCCACCGGTACGATCGGCGGCACGACCTACAGCTACGCAGGTGCGACGCCGACGAGCGTGGTGAGCGTGGGTGCGCCGGGCGCGGAGCGGCAGATCACGAACGTGGCGGCAGGGCGCGTCAGCGCGACGAGCACCGACGCGATCAACGGTTCGCAACTCTTCGCGACCAACCAGGCCGTGAACTCGCTGTCGACGTCGACTTCGACCGGCATCAGTTCACTGTCGACGGGCCTGTCGAGCACCAACAGCACGGTTACGTCGCTGTCGACGGGAATTGGGTCGATATCCAGCTCGGTGTCGACGATCACGAGCAGCATCACGTCGCTGTCCACGTCGACATCGACCACGGCCAGCTCGCTGTCCACCGGCGTGAGCTCGCTGTCCACGGGTGTCAGCTCGCTGTCGACGGGGTTGTCGAGCACCAACAGCAGCGTGACTTCGCTGTCGACGTCGACGTCGACCACGGCAAGCTCGCTGTCCACCGGTGTGAGCTCGCTCTCCACGGGTGTCAGCTCGCTGTCGACGGGGTTGTCGAGCACGAACAGCAGTGTGGCTTCGCTGTCGACGTCGACTTCGACCGGCATCAGTTCGCTGTCCACCGGCGTGAGCTCGCTCTCCACGGGTGTCAGCTCGCTGTCGACGGGTCTGTCGAGCACGAACAGCAGCATGACCTCGCTGTCGACGTCCACGTCGACCACCGCAAGTTCGCTGTCGACCGGGGTGAGTTCGTTGTCCACGGGCTTGTCGACCGCTACCAGCAACATCACGTCGCTGTCGACCTCGACGTCGACCACGGCCAGCTCGCTGTCGACGGGTCTGTCGAGCACGACCAGTTCAGTGACGTCGCTGTCGACGTCGAGTTCGACGGCAACGAGTTCGTTGTCGACGGCGATCTCGGCCAGCAAGACGCACTACTACAGCGTGAACGACAACGGCACGCAGCAGGCCAACTACAACAACGACGGCGCCACGGGCGTGAACGCGCTGGCCGCGGGCACGGGTGCGACGGCGGCAGGTGCGGCAGGCGTGGCGGTCGGCAACAACTCGAACGCGGCAGGCGCCGACACCGTGGCGATCGGCTCGGGCGCGACGGCCGCGAACGCGGGCGCGGTGGCGCTGGGCAGTGGTTCGGTGACGGCGGCGGCCAACCCGACGGCCACTGGCACGATCGGCGGCACGACCTACAGCTACGCCGGCACGACGCCGACGAGCGTGGTGAGCGTGGGTGCGCCGGGCGCGGAGCGGCAGATCACGAACGTGGCGGCAGGGCGCGTCAGCGCGACGAGCACCGACGCGATCAACGGTTCGCAACTCTTCGCGACCAACCAGGCCGTGAATTCGCTGTCGACCTCGACCTCGACGGGCATCAGCTCGCTGTCCACCTCGACGTCCACGGCGGTGAGTTCACTGTCTACCGGACTGTCGAGCACCAACAGCACGGTGACGTCGCTGTCGACGTCGACTTCGACCGCGGTGAGCTCGTTGTCCACCGGACTGTCGAGCACGAACAGCTCGGTCGCGTCGCTGTCGACATCCACGTCCACGGGCATCAGTTCCCTGTCCACGGGTGTCAGTTCGTTGTCCACCGGTATCAGTTCGCTGTCCACTGGTCTGTCAAGCACGAACAGTTCGGTGACGTCGCTGTCGACGTCCACCTCGACGGGCATCAGTTCGCTGTCCACTGGTCTGTCAAGCACGAACAGTTCGCTGACATCGTTGTCGACGTCGATCAGCACCATCGGGACCGGAACCGCGTCGCTGTCCACGTCGACCTCGACCACCGCCAGCTCGTTGTCGACCGGTCTGTCGAGCACCAACAGCACGGTTTCGTCGCTGTCGACCTCGACTTCCACGACCGCAAGTTCGCTGTCGACGGGGCTGTCTACCACCAACAGCAATGTGTCGTCGTTGTCCACGTCGACCTCGACCGCGGTGATTTCGCTGTCCACGGCCATCACCAACTCGAAGCCTCACTACGTGAGCATCAACGACAACGGCACGCAGCAGGGCAACTACAACAACGACGGCGCCAGCGGGGTGAACGCAGTGGCCATCGGCACCGGCGCGATGGCGAGCGGCACGAGCAGCTCGGCACTGGGCGACGGAGCCACGGCCGCGGGCAATGGCGCAACGGCACTCGGTGCGAAAGCCGTGGCGTCCGGCAGCGGCGCGGTGGCGCTGGGCCTGGGCTCGTCGGCCAGCGCGCCGAACTCCGTGGCGCTCGGTGCGGGTTCGATCGCGAACGAGGCCAACACGGTATCGGTCGGCTCGCAGGGTAGCGAGCGGCGGATCACCAACGTCGCGCCTGGCGTGAATCCGACCGACGCCGTCAACGTGTCGCAGTTGCAGGGCGTGCAGCAAAGCATCACGAGTATCGCCCGCAAGGCGTATGGCGGCGTCGCGGCGGCCACCGCGCTGTCGATGATTCCGGATGTCGACGCCGGCAAGTCGTTGGCGGTGGGCATCGGCGGAGCGAGCTTCCAGGGTTATGGGGCAACGGCGGTTGGCTTTACGGCGCGCATCACGAACAACCTGAAGCTGCGCGGCGGGGTCGGGGCGAGCAGTGCCGGGTATTCGTTCGGCGGCGGTATCAGCTACCAGTGGTAATCCGAGGTCCGGCGGCGGCACGGCTGACGTGCCGCCGCCGGCGAACAACGATGACAGCGGGAGCAAAAGAGATGACAAAAAAAGTGGCGGCAACGCTCATTGCGACGATGGTGCTCGCGGCGTGCTCGACATCGCAGGGGCCGACGTGGAACGGGTATTCGGTGGGGCTGCCCAACGGACAGCGCGCGTTCCGGGTCGACTGTCACGGCATTTTCGAGGGGCAGGGCACCTGCTATTCGAAGGCCGCGGAGATATGCGGCAAGCAGCAGGTGCGTCCGATGGAGCAGGTGGCTCCGCTCGCGGATGCCGATACCACGCGTGACGTGCGCGTCCTGACGTTCCAGTGCGGGCCGGTTCCGCAACCCGCGCAGCCGGCGCCGCAACCCGTTCCGGTGCCGCCGCCGCCGCCCCCGCCGCCTGCGCCGAAGCACGTCACGCTGGCCGGCGATGCGACTTTCGACACCGACAAGGCGACGCTGCGTCCCGACGCGCGCGCCAAGCTCGATGCGCTGATCGACCAGGCGCGCGGCATGACGTTCAACGTAGTCACCGTGAACGGCTACACGGATTCGAGAGGGTCGACCGCTCACAACCTGGGGTTGTCGGAGCGACGTGCGCAGTCCGTGGCGCAGTACTTGCACGATCACGGTTTGCAGGCGAAACGGTTTGAGACACGCGGCTTTGGCGCGAGCGATCCGGTCGCCACCAACGCGACGGCGGCCGGCAGGGCACAGAACCGCCGTGTGGACATCACGCTGGAGTAAGTGCTAACCCCAGCGTGATGGTGTCGTCCGCGAGCGGTACGCGGACGTTCGGCGGACTGCCGCCCCCGAGGCGGTCCGTTCTTTTTCGCGGCGCGATGCATGGCGCCGCGTTCGCGTACCGGGACGTTGAGAAGTACCACGACAGTCAACTCCACTGGACCTCGGAACAGGATGAAGATCGGAATCTCCGTGCTGACCCATGCCGGACAGAGCATATGGGAGAACGGACTCGGACAGAACGTCTGCTACTTCGTGCAACTGCTGCGCACGCTGCCGTTCGTCACAGGCATCGTGTTGCTCAACTGCGGCGACCAGCCGTGCGTCGCAGTGGAAGCTGAGACCCTTGCCGCGGGGCTGCCGCTCGTCTCGCCGCGCGATCTGGATGAACCGCCCGACGTGGTGTTCGAGATGGGCGGCGGGCTCGATGTCGAGTGGCTCGACTACGCGCGCGCATGCGGATCGAAGGTCGTGTTCTTCTGCTGCGGCCAGCCGTACGTCGGCCTGATCGAGCCGAGCGTATTCGCCCGTGGCGGCTATTTCACGAAGGCCACGCGGTGCGACGAGATCTGGGTTCTCGGCAAGGACCGCCTGTTTGCGCCGATGCTGCGCGCATTGCATCGCTGTCCGGTGTTCGAAGTGCCGTTTCTGTGGGATAGCACCTTTATCGAGCAACGCGCTGCCGCCATCGGCGCCGCCGGCCTTCGCTTCGGTTACGAACCGCGGCCGACACGCGGCGACGGCACGCCGCGCGGGCTGCGTGTGGCCGTGTTCGAGCCGAACATTTCCGTGGTGAAGTGCTGCGTGGTGCCGATGCTCGTGTGCGACCGGGCGTTCCGCACCGACGCGACAACCGTCGCCCGCCTGCATGTTCTCAACAGCGTGCAGATGCAGGCGCATCCGTCGTTTGCGTTCCTGCTGCGTTCGCTCGACCTGAATCATCGCGAGCGTGTACGCCTCGACGGCCGCCACGACTTCGTGGGCTTCATGAGCCAGCATGCGGACGCAGTCGTCTCGCACCAGTGGCAGAACGAGCAGAACATCGTGTATCTCGATGCGTTGCATGGCGGGTATCCACTCGTGCACAACTCGCCGTGGCTCCGTGACGTGGGCTACTACTACCCGGACTCGGATATCGACGCCGGCGCGTCGCAACTCACTCATGTCGCGCGCCATCACGATGCCGATCACGACAGCTACGTGCGGCGTGCACGCAGCTTCCTTGCCACGCTCTCGCCGCGCAGCGCCGCGAACGGTTCGCACTATGCGCGGCAATTGCTTGCATTGCAGTCGAATGCCAGCTCGCGGAGGGCGTCATGCTGAACGGCCGGCGCTTGAAGGTGGGCGTGACGATTTTCCTGCGCCGCGGCTTCCAGTCGATCTGGGAGAACGGCATCTTCCAGAACTGCTATTTCCTCGCGACGCTGTTGGCGAATTCGCCCCTCGTGGAATCCGCATATCTCGTCAATGGTGGCGACGGCGATCCGGCCGAGGCAAAGGACTTCCTCGCTCTCGCACCGGTTCCGGTGATCGACCTCGCGACAGCGCAACGCTCGCTGGACGTCGTCATCGAACTGAGCGCGCAACTGGATCCGGAATGGGGAAGGGCGTTCCGAGCGCGCGGCGGGAAGATCGTCGGCATGCGAGTGGCCAACGACTACGTGATCGACATCGAGCGCATGATGTTCGACCGGCCGTCGGGCATGCTGATCTCCGGTACGCCGTACGACGCACTCTGGACCCTGCCTGCGTTCATGCGTACCTGCGGGGCCTATTACGGCAGCGCGTTGCGTGCGCCTGTCGCGGCGATGCAGCACCTGTGGAGCCCGGCGTTGCTCGAGCGTGCGGCGCGCACCGCCGACGGCGGCCGTGCTTTCGGGTACGAGCCGGGGCGCGACCGCTGGCGTCTCGCGATCCTCGAGCCGAACATCTGCATGGTCAAGACCTCGCATGTTCCGATGCTCGCGGCCGATCTGGCCCACCGGCAGCAGCCCGGCATGATCGAGTACCTGCGTGTTTTCAACACCATGGAACTCAAGAGCGATGCGCAGTTCGTCGGCTTCGCCCGCAGCCTCGATCTCGTCACGCAGGGGCGGGCCACGTTCGAGCCGCGCCTGCCCGTCTACGAGATTCTCACGCGGCAGGCCGATGCGATCGTCTCGCACAACTGGGAGAACGCGCAGAACTACCTGTATTACGAGGCGCTGCACGGTGGCTACCCGCTCGTGCACAACTCGGCACTGTTGGGCGGATGCGGGTATCGCTATGACGATTTCGATTGCGAAGGAGCGGCGCTTGCATTGCGCGAGGCCTTCGCTGTTCACGATGCGCAGCTTGCCGACTACCGCCGGGCGGCCCGCACTTTTCTCGCGACGCTCGACCCGCTGTCACCGTCGAACGTCGAGCACTACAGCGCCGCCATTGCGGCCCTCTGGCCATGAATACACCAACACCAGCACATACATGGCCGGGCCTTTGCGTGCCTGCTTGTATCGCGCATGACATTCTGGAGAAAACATGAACGGTCCAAGCCCGCGCGGGCTGCGCATCGGCATCACGATCGGCCTGCGGGATGCCGCCGAGAGCCTGTGGATCAACGGCATCAAACAGAACGCGCTGTACCTGTGCAAGTTGTTCCAGCACTCGCCGCTGCGGCACGAGGTGGTGCTGGTCAACACGACCGACGTCGCGATCACGGCGGCGTTGCCGTGGGACTTGGCGCGCTTTCCCGTACGCAGCTTCGCCGATGCGAAGGACGAGCTCGACGTGCTCATCGAACTGGGTGGCCAGATCGACGCCCATCAGACCGCGTATCTGAAGGAGCGCGGCACGAAGCTCGTGAGCTACTGCTGTGGTCCCGAGTACGTGCAGATGATCGAGGCCATGATCTTCTCGCGCCGGATGTGCGACTCGGTGTTCATCAATCAGCGCTATGACGAGGTATGGGTGATTCCCCAGGTCATGGAAACGAGCGCGGACTTCTTTGCCGTGCTGCGGCGATGCCGGGCTCGCGAGGTGCCGTTCGTGTGGGATCCGATGTGCCTGGAGATGGGTTCGCGCGAGCTGCCGTTCGCCGGCGAATATCGCCCGCAGCGCGGGCCGATGCGTGTGTCGGTGATGGAGGCCAACATCGACGTGATGAAGTTTTGCCTGTACCCGCTGCTCATCGTCGAGAGCGCCTATCGCAGCGCGCCGCAGAAGATCGGCTATGTGCACATCACGAACGCGGCGCACCTCGCCCGTACGAGCCCCGAATTCATCGGTATCGCGCATCACCTTGATCTCGTGCGCGACGCTCGCGTGAGCTTCGTGGATCGGTACGACACGCCGCAGTTTCTGTCGGAACACACCGACGTCGTAGTGTCCCATCAGTGGGGGCTGGCTCTCAATTACTTCTACTTCGACGTGTGCTGGAACGGCTATGCGCTGGTTCACAACGCACATCTGTGCAACGAGGTGGGCTACTTCTATCCGGGTAACGACGTGAGCGAGGGCGCGCGTCAGCTCGTACAGGCGCTCGCGCATCACAACGACGACTGGGAGGCCTATCGCGCGCGTCAGCGCCAGGCGATCCGCCCGTTTCTCGCCAACCATGAACCGCTGATCGCCCGCTACGACGAACTGCTCGGCGCGCTCTTTACCGCGGGGACGTCGCGGGTGGGGACAACACTGATTAACTGACGGGGATAAACACGACGATGAGGAAAACACCAGAAAAAACCGCACGCCGACGCCAAGGTGCGGCGATCCGAACCATGGCCATCGTGCTGGCGATGGCCGCGAATGCGCAAGCGGCGCACGCCGCAGACGAGGTCGTTGCGACCGTCAATGGGGTGCCGTTGCATCGCACTGCCATCGACGAAGTACTGAAGACAGCCGGCCAGCAAGACACGCCCGCGGCGCGGCAGCAGATTCTGAATGGTCTGGTGGCGCGGGAGCTGATCCGTCAGGCGGCGGAGCGCGACCGGCTTGGCAACACCGAGGCCGTGCGACAAGCCATGCAAAAGGCGAAGGTCGACACGGAGAACCGGCTCTACGCGGCACAGCATCTGCAGCCGCGGCCCGTCACCGATGCCCAGGTGCGCGAACGCTATGACGCCATCGTGAAGGAGGCCGGATCGGACGAATACCAGGTCAGCGTGATGACGCTCGCGGACGAACCCGCGGCGCGGTTTGCGCTCATGCGCGTCCGCTGGGGCGAGCCGTTTTCGACGGTGGCCGCGCAAACGGGCGTCGCGGCGCAGGGCGACGGCACGCCCCGCTGGGTGAGCTTCCGCACGCCCGCGGTGGAGGGGCACACGCAGGGCTTGCCGCTGCCGCTTGCCCAGGCGCTCTCGACGCTGAAGGTGGGTGAGGTGACGCCGGAGCCGATCGCGGCAGCGGGCCGCTACGTTATCGCGCGCCTTGACGCACGGCGACCGACGGCGATTCCTTCGTACGACGCGGTGCGTGAATCGCTTCGTACCTCGCTCGAGGCGCAGCAACGTGACGACGCGGTCATGGCGCTGGTCGACCGGCTGGCGGCCAGGGCAGTGATTCGCCCACCGCTTGCGACGGCACCGGTGGCGCAGTGACGCGCACCGGGCACGGGGACGAGACGGACGCGGACGCCGCGCCGCATCGGGACGCAGCGGCGGGGAGCAGCGAGAACGGCAGGGCAGAGCAGCAAGCGGCGCCGGCATGTTGCCGGCGCTGACCACCATCGATAGGGAGAACGGGTATGACGCTCGAGCAATGCGTAGTGTGGCTGGTCGTCGGGGCCATCGCGGGATGGATTGCGGGACTGATCGTCAAGGGAAGCGGATTCGGGTTTGTCGTCGACGTCCTCGTCGGTATTGCCGGCGCGTTCATTGGCGGCTGGCTGGCATCGGTGATCGGCATCAGTGTCGGCAGCGGCTTTGTGTCTTCGGTGATCGTCGCGATCGGGGGAGCCGTGGTCCTGCTGTTCGTGCTGCGACTGTTGCGCTGGGCGTAAACGCGGGTGAGGGCGGCGTAGAAGGGAAGGAGGCTCACGTAGATGCGTCGAGGTTTGTTCATGGTCAATCTGGCACTGGGTTTCCTCATGGCCTGGGAAGCTTCGCTCGCTGTCGGTGCGCTGGCGTTTCACGTGCCGATCGGTCAGGCCGCTTCGCCGGCCGGGCGCGCCGTGCTGGCGGGTGCGTTGGCCGCCGGTGCGCTCTTCGCCGGCCCGCCTCTCGCGCGACGCGCTCTGCACCGCTGGCCGCCTCCGGGCGGGCTTGACGAGCCGCCGTACCGGCTGTGGTGCGTTCGTGTTGCAGGACTGTTACTTGGACTCGTGGCGGCGTTGGCCTCTTAGGTTGCTGATCGGCACACCGTCTGTCTATTGCGTGGAGAGAAAAATTCGATGACCTGGCTGAACAAGGTGGAAGCGATGATCGCGCGCGGCGAGCTGATTGCCGCGTGGAGACTGCTCGATGCGCATCGCGTCATGGATTCGAAGCGGCCGCGGGAACTGGTGATCGCCAGCCGCCTGTGGTATTTGCGTGGCCGCCTCGAGGAGGCAAGGTACCTGCTCGACCGCGCGCTGGAGATCGACGGGGCGAACGTCGACGCGCTGACCGAGCGGGGGCGCCTAGCCATCCGCCTGGGCGACGATACCGGTGCGAACGGCTGGTTCCGGCGTGCATGGGACGAGGGCGCGCGTGGCGACGACTGGATGGTGGACTGGATCGATGTGCTGCTGCGGCTCGGTCACCACGACGACGCTCGGGATATCGCGATGGTTCGCTGCGAGCGTGCGCCCGAAGACGCGCACACCTGGTTCCGCCTCGGCCTCGCGCACCAGCAGACTCGTCATCACCTGCAGGCGCTGGACGCCTATCGCCACGCGATGCGGCTCGATCCAGGCCTGCCGATGCTGCGTAACAACATGGGAGCCGCGCACCTCGAACTGCGGCGATACGCCGAAGCAAGGGAGCTGTTGGAAGCGACGCTCGCCGAGGATCCGGATCACGCGCTTGCCTGGACCAATCTCGCCACCGCGCTTCTGCGGACGGGCGAGATCGACGATAGTCTCGTCGCAGCCGAACGCGCCTGTGCGCTTGCGCCGAACTACGTCACCGCGCTGCAGGCCTATTCGTATGTGCTGCGCGAGCTGCAGGCGTTTCCGGCTGCGCTCGCGGTCGCCGAGCGCTCGCTCGCGCTCGAGCCGCAGAATGCGTCGCTCGTTTGGACAAAAGCGATGCTGCAGCTCATGCTGGGCGACTACGACGAGGGTTGGCGCAGCCATGAGGCGCGCTGGAATGGCTCGCCCGAATTGCGCGATGTCGTGCCGAACCTGCCTGCGCCGAGGTGGAACGGCGAGCCGCTGGCGGGCAAGACGCTCTTTGTATGGGGCGAGCAGGGCCACGGCGACGTGCTGCAATTCGCACGTTTCGTGCCGGTCATCGCTGCGCGCGTCGAGCAGGAAGGCGGCACGTTCGTCTATTGTTGCTTCGACAGCCTGCACGCGCTGCTCGTGCGCAGTCTGGGCGATTGCGTGCCGACGATCGTCGCCCATGACCAGCGACCACTTCCATCGTTCGATTTTCATCTACCGCTCGCCAGCATTCCGTTCATGCTCGGCATCGGGTTCGCCGACCTACCGGGCCCGGTGCCGTATCTGAAAGCCGATCGGGAGCAAACCCGTGCGTGGGATACCCGCCTGAAGCGCGACGGCCGACTACGCGTGGGACTCGTGTGGACGGGCAGCCGCAGCCATCAGCGCAACGCCATGCGCTCGGTCGATCCGCTCGCCTATGCCCGGGCGTTTGGCGCCGTCGAAGACGTGACATTTGTCAACCTGCAGCTAGACGCGGCGGCTGACGTGCAGCGTATGCGCGACGCCGGTCTTGGGCTGGTCGACCACACCGATGAACTGACGTCGTTCGACGATACGGCGGCGCTTGTCCGCAGTCTCGATCTAGTCGTCACGGTGTGTACGTCCGTTGCCCATCTTGCCGGCGGTCTCGGTGTGCCCGTCTGGCTGCTGCTCGACGTGAATCCGCACTGGCCGTGGATGAGCGAACGCACCGACAGCCCGTGGTACCCGACGGCACGGCTTTACCGCCAGTCGGCGTACGGGCAATGGTCGCCGGTTCTCGACGCGCTTGCGGGCGACCTCGCCGAGCATGCACGCGAGCACCGCAAGCACGCCGTCGGCGCGGGCCGGACTGCCGCGTGACGCATTGATGGAAGACGAGCTTTCCGGTCCTGCCGGAACGCATCCGGATGCGTTTCGCTTTCCCGGCCGGTACATCGAGCATCGCCCGGTACGGCAATGCGGTTGGCCGTTCTACCTGAGCCGCAGCCAACTGACCAGGCTGCGTCACTTGCGAGAGGCATGGGGCGACGACGTCGTGATTCAGATCTACGCCGGATGCGTGCGCATCCGAGGCGAGTGTGGCGATTGGCGGTTCACTGACGAGAGCGAACTATGTACGGAGATCGCGCGGCGCCGGCAACTGGCAACTGCGTCTGGACAGGCGGTGCATGGCCGAAGGGGTGGGAAGCGGCCGCGGATGTAATTGATATTGGACGGCTGTCGATATGACGGCCAAAAGCACTACGGGGGTATGCATTGAAACGGATTAATCTTGCGCAGGCGCTGGAATTGTGTGCCGACGATGCCGTACTGCAGCGGATCGCGGACCGGATGGGCCTGCCGCCGCACGTCGTCGCTCATGTGTTTCGCTGTGCCGGCCCGGCGCTGGTCGCGGCGCTCGCGGCACGCGCCGCACGCGGATGCGAGGATACACAGGCCGTGTTCGACGCACTGATGTCGCACGACAGCAATGCACGTATCGGCAGCGAGTGCGCGCATCTCGTCGAGACAACTGCCGGACTCAAGGATTTCGAGCACCAGGGCCATGTACTCGCGACCCGCGCAATCGATATACCGGTGGCGGCATTGAGCGACCACATCGCGGTGCGCACCGGTGTGCCGACACAGCCGGCGAGTGTGCTCTGTTCCATGGCGGCAGGGATGCTTGCAGGGCTCATCAAGCATCACGTATTGCTGGAGCAGGGTGATGTGACGCAGCTTCCCGGGTTGCTGGCAAGCCAGCTTCCTTCTGTTGTGAGCGGCATCGAGGACGACGTCGCCACGCTCTTCGGGTATCCGAATGTTCGTGCGTTGGCCGACGCGATCGCGGTGCGGCTCGCCGCGGTTGCGGCGGACTTCCACCCACGGCAAGTGTCCCACCGGCATTCGGACGATGGGCCGAGTGCCGATACGATCGCGGCGCATGCGCGGGCGGACGAGAACCACCTCGGTGCGACCCATCCTCGCGTGCCCGACGCGCCGACTTTCGAAGATCCCGCTGGCGGGGCGACGTCGGGCGAGGCGTCCAATGTCGTCGCCGGCAGCCGTCCACTGCGGACCGACCTGGGTGCTGCCGCCTCCGTGCCCGGCATCGATGCCGAAGCCGCGGTCGCGAAGCCGCCGGGCACGCCTGATTACGCCCGTTTCGTGGCCGGGAAGGTTTATGCGAACGAGGTGCACTACACGAGTTCGATGGCGACGCCTGCGTATGCTGCGGCGTCGAATCCAGACGTGTCTCGCCAGGCAGCGCAGGCGGGACGGCACCGGCCTGCACGACGTGCGTGGCTGGTGGGGGCGGTGCTGATACTTGTTGTTGCGCTCATCGTCTGGGCGAAGCGCGATACGTTGGCCGAAGTCATATCCGCGCTGACGCCGGCTACGCCGGTTTCGTCAGCGCGGCTTGCAGGACCGGCCGGCGCGGTAGGGCGGTCCGCAGATGCGGGTGACCCATCGGACGCTCGCATCGCTGCGCGATCCGCCGATGCGATCGTGGCTTCCGGTGCGATCGCGTCATCGGGCGCGAGCGCCGCCGCTGCCGCCGAATCGACCACCCAGGCGCTGGCCGCGGACACGGAATCGCTTGCGGCCGACACGTGGCTCGTCGCGCGTACGAATGGATCGGGAGCGCCTGCCGTCCAGGCCCTGCTCGATAGCGACGATCAGCGTTCGGCCGTGGTGGATCCCTTGCTGGCGCGTTTCGGCAAGGGACACTTTTCGGCATCGCTCAGGGCCGGGGGGAAGGAGGCCACCGTCTGGCTTGACCACCTCGACGCGCTGTTGCCGTTCATCGCGGTGCCGGGCGCCGAACTCACCGTCGAGCGCCATCGCGTGATGCTCGGAGGCCTGGCGCCGGATAACACGGAGGGCTGGCGTCAGCGTCTGCAGCAGGCGCTCGGGCCGGCGTTCGACGTGCAGGTGTTCGACAAGGCCGCAGCGGTCTCGCGTGCCACCGATTCGTTTCTGCATGCCATGGCCGCGCTGCTTCAGACCGACTCCATGTGCAACCCGGGGCAGGCGGCTGCCGTACTGAACCGGCAGGTCGTCGATTTCGCCGCCGGCGACGACAGGCTGCCACCGTCCGCGACCGAGAACCTGGCGACGTCCGCACAGCTGATGAAGACGTGTGCTGCACGCAATCAGGCACTGCGGTTCACGATCATTGCCCATGCGGACCGTGCGGACGACGGCGAGGGGCTGCTTGGGTTGACGCAGCGGCGCGCCGATGCCGTCCGCAGTTTTCTCGTGAAGGCAGGCGTGCCGGCTGCGTCGCTCGTCGCGCAGGGAGTTGGCGAGGACCGCCCAGTGGCCGGCACGCTGACTGCCGCCGGGCGATTTGCCAACCGGCGCGTCGAGTTCATGCCGCTTTGAGCGTGGAGGGCTTGTATGCGAAGCGATACTGTAATCGATGTTCCCGATGACCTCTCGATACCGGGCGCTGTGTCGGTCAAGACATTGCATAAGGCACTCTCGCATGCGCAACGGACCTTCCTTGCGCAGCTCGTCGAGCATGCATTGAGTGACGACGCCTTCCTGGTCGCGCTGCTGGTCGTGCCATTGCTCGATTTCGGTCAGCGGCGGCCCATCCCCGACATCGACTTGCGCGCGGTCTGCGGCTTCACGGTCAGACGATGGACAGATGCAATCAATGAACTCGTGAGCCTCGGCGCCCTACAGCGCTCGCGGCCCCGCCTGCCGGCCCGGCGTATTCCTGCCTTCAGGCTGGGCAGCCAGTTCAGGCCGCGTTATGTTAGAGACGTTCACGATGGGCTGCGCGATGACACGCACGCCTGATGTACCCGGACAGGCAGGCGTCGCGAACCGGCTCTTCGAGGAAGCGGTCGCGGCGCATGGCCGCATGTCGTTGTCCGACGCGGAACGACTGTACCGGATGGTGCTGCGACTCGCCCCAGGTCATCCGGAAGCCCTGAACAATCTCGGTGCGCTGCGCGAGCGTGCGGGCGACGCGACTGAAGCCGAGCGCTGCTACCGTGCCGCGCTGCAACGCGCACCGGACTACGTCGATGCGCGTTACAACCTGGGTCTGCTTCTGCACGGAAACCGGCGGTTCGCGGAGGCCGAGGATTGCTACCGGCGCGTGATCGAGGCGGTGCCCAGTCATGCAGCGGCCCACGTCTATCTCGCCGGTCTGATGCAGGAAACGGATCGTGTGGCCGATGCAGAATGGTCTTACCGGCACGCGATGTCGCTCGATCCCGACGACGCCGTCGCGCATCTTGGTCTCGGGCTGCTTTTCGTGGCGACCGGTCGGGACTCGGAGGGTGAGGCCTGCCTTCGCGACGCATTGCGCCTCGCCCCGGACCTGAAAGACGCATGCGGTGCACTGGGCGCGCTGCTGCATCGCCAGCAGCGCTATACCGAAGCCGAAGCGTGCTACAGGCACGTGCTCGAACTCGATCCGGGGTCCGTCGAGGTGCTGAATAACCTGGGCCGGCTGCTGCACGACGCGGGACGCCTGATCGAAGCCGAACGGTACTTGCGGGAAGCGCTGGCCGCCGCGCCGGAACGCACGCCCACCGCGTTCAATCTGAGCCTCGTGCTGCTTGCGATGGGCCGCTATGAAGAGGGCTGGGCGCTGTACGAGGCCCGGTACGGCGAATCGACGTACTGGGGTGACGATGCGCACTGTCACGTGCGGCCCGCATTGCGGTTCCCGGAATGGCGCGGTCAACCGCTGGCCGGCAAATCGATGGTGGTGTGGGCCGAACAGGGGCTGGGCGATTGCGTGCAGTTTGCCCGGTACCTTCCGCTGTTGAAGGCAAAAGGGGCATCAAGACTGACGCTCGTCTGCCCGCGCACTCTGTGTCGACTGTTGCAAACGCTCGAGGGCGTCGACGAATGCGTGCCGGACGATGACGCGTCGCATCTGGCCGAACACGACTATGCCTGCATGCTGATGAGCTTGCCGCTGCATACGGGGACGACGCTCGCGACGCTGCCGGCAGATGTGCCTTATCTGCGCGTGTCGCATGCTCAAGCGGCACGATGGCGTCGTCGTGTGTCAGTGGGCGGATTCCGGGTGGGTCTCGTCTGGGCG